>CAJMQD010000314.1 GCA_905215425.1 uncultured bacterium | reverse complement strand
GCAGACTTTCCGCCACATTGCGCACCACCATGGAATCCGTAAATAAAACAACCACAGTGCCCAGCAGGGTCGGCAGCAGGAAAAACAAGCCGATGGACATGGCGATACCGATCACCACCGCGACCGTGGTGAAGAAAGCGGCCGCCTTTTCACTGCCTAAATGCCGATCCAGCCACTGTTCAAATTTAGAGGTCTCCTCCGGCTCCTCCCCGTCCTCGGGGTAAAACTCAGCGGAGAACATCAGGGCCTTCACGCCCTCGATCATGGAGTCCAGAAAGGTCACCACGCCCCGGATCAGGGGCCACCCCAGAATCGGATACCGGTCTTTAACGAGCTTCAGCTCTTTCTCCCGGATCTCCAGTCCGCCGTCCGGACGGCGGACCACACTGGCCTGCTTTTTGGGGCCGCGCATCAGGATGCCCTCGATCAGGGCCTGGCCCCCGCACATAGTCTTAAAGCCCCCCACGGGGCAGGATGTTTGATTTTGCTTGTTTTCCATGAAATATGGGTCTCCTTATCTCTGCCGCACCGCCGCAAAAGGGCCGTGTGATTTCTGCCCTACTATTGTATCAGCGCGGAAATGAAATTGCAACAGGGTTCAAACTTTTGTTCTATTCTTCCAAGGGCAGGCGAATCGTCACCAGACAGCCGCCCCCCGGGGCATTGGTAATATCCAGCGTACCCTCGTGGCGGGTAATGATCTCCTCACACACCGCAAGGCCGATTCCGGAACCGCGGGCCTTGGACGACCCCTTATAGAACTTCTGCTTGATAAAGGGCAGCTCCTCCTCCGGGATGCCGGGGCCGTAATCCCGCACCCGCAGCACCGCCTTGTCCCCCTCTGTGGTCAGGGACACATCAATTCGTTTTCCCGAACCGCCGTGTTTGGCCGCGTTGTCCAGCAGATTGCAGAACACCTGGCGCAGACGCTCCGGATCGCCGGCAATGGGCACATACTCCTGCTGACACTCCTCATAGGTCAGCTCAATGTCCTCCTTCCGGAAGAACTCCTTGTAGGTATAAACGGCGTCCTCAACCTCCGCCCGAAGGTCCAGTTTCTCCACCGACAGGGTGAACCGCCCCTCAGAGATCCGAGAAAACTCCAGCAGCTCTTCCACCATATTGGTCAACCGCCGTGCCTCCGACACGATGATGTCCATCCCCTTTTTCACGTCCGCCGGGTCCTGAAGTTCGCCGCTCTGGAGCGTCTCCGCCCAGCCATTGATGGCGGTAAGGGGGGTGCGCAGTTCATGGGAGACGGAGGAAATAAACTCTGACTGCGTCTTTTCCGACTGCTGTATCTTCAAAGACATATTGTTGATGGCATCGGTAAGCTCTCCGATCTCATCATTGTATTTTTTCTCGATCTGCACTCCATAGCTGCCGTCAGCAATCAGACGGGCGGCCTCGGTCAGCCCCGCCAGCGGCTCCACAATAGAGCGGACGAAGTACAGGTTGGAAAAGTACACCATGGCCAAAATGGCCGCCTCGATCAGTACGACCAGCGAAATGGACAGCGCCAGCTGCTTCTGCACCGCCGCCAGCGAAGTGATATACCGCTCCAGACCCAGCATCTGTCACCCGCTGACCACAGGCGCGGTCACCGCCATGATCCGCTCCCCGGTGGCCGGATCGGCCCCC
>CAJMQD010000313.1 GCA_905215425.1 uncultured bacterium | reverse complement strand
CCATCAGGCTCATGCCCGTAAACAGAATGCCGAAGCCCAGCATGATCTGGCCGATGTTCTTTTTCTTGGCGTTGCGGATAAACACATAAAAAATGCAGCCAACAAACGCGACCACCGGCGCAAACGTCTTGGGCTGGATGAGGGTCAGCCACAGGCTGTCGCCTGAGATATCCGCCATGCGGATAAGCTGGCCGGTCACCGTAGTACCAATGTTTGCACCCATGATCACGCCTACCGACTGCGTCAGGGTCATAATTCCGGAGTTGACAAGGCCGACACAGATGACGACCGTGCCAGCCGAGGACTGGATCACGCCCGTGATCAAAGTGCCGAAAATAACCGCTTTGAGAGTAGAAGAGGTCAGCTTCTGCAGCACGCCCTGCATCTTGCCGCCGGCCAGTTTTTCCAGGCCGGCGCCCATGATGGACATTCCGTATAGAAACAGCGCAATACCGCCCAGCAGAGAGGTGATGTGTGTGATATCCATAGAATCAATGCTCCTACTATTGATCTTCGATCTTTTTTTGACAAAAAGGCATCGCACGGCATTGAAACAGACGAGACGTATTCCTCCTGCTCAAACGCCGTCCTTTTTATTATAGCATTGATTTCCCCCACACAACAAGGGGATTTTTACAAGAAAAATAGATTTTTTACACATTTCTGCCGTTTCGGGCTGTTTCTTTGCGGTTCTTTTTCTGTTATTTTACATGCATTTTACAATTTGTCCTTTCAAACCGTGCACTGACAAATTCCGCATCAGGCCGCGCGGGCCTCTTCTCCCAGCTCTTCCATGGCTTCCCGCACCGTATCCGCGGAAAACAGGAACACCCCGCCCGCGGTATACACCTCGATGTGACTGCCAACATTTCGCATCTCAAACTCTTTCATCTCGTGTTCCCTCCTGTCGTATTTCTTAGGACAGGGAGAGTATCGCATAGTTTGAGTCCAATAAATTGGATTTTGAAGCATTTTTGCGCAAAAAGGCCCGGAAATTTTCATCTCCGGGCCTTTTCCTGCAAAAATTTTAATGCACTGCCGCCGCTTCCCGCTTGCGTTCCGGCTTTTTCTCCGGCTTTGACATGTGCTGCTGCTCAGCGCGGGCCTTATCATAGCAGTAACGAATGATGGCCTGCCGCCGGACGATGCCAATGAACATGCCCCGGTCATCCACCACCGGCACAAAGTTCTGGTTCATGGCCGCCTCCACCAGCTGATCCATGCTGGTGGTCACGGTCACGGCCTTGTAGTCCCGCTTGTGAGGGAACGACGAGATGGGCACGTCCTCCGCTGCTTCCAGATCCAGCCCGTGGAGCTTTTTCAGTCCCCACAGAATGTCTCCCTCCGTCAGGGTGCCCACATACTCGCCCCGGCGGTTGAGCACCGGGATGGAAGCATAGCGGTTGTTCTCCCATTTTTCAAGGGTCTGACGCAGGGTGAAATCGTCATAAACGTACATCAGGTCCTGCTTGGGGGAAAGGAAAAACAGAATATTCATCAAACAACTCTCCTATTTTGTTATTTCTGCCGTCTGGGCCGCCTGATTCCTGTCTAATACACCATTTTTGCGCGCAGCTGTCCCGCCGGCCGCAAATGCAGCCAGCGAACATGAGTTTTCCTACTTTAAGTTTAGAAATTTTTCAAAGTA
>CAJMQD010000312.1 GCA_905215425.1 uncultured bacterium | reverse complement strand
CGGGGGAGCGGTCGCCCCGGGCGTCCTCGTCCCGGAAGCAGGGGGCGATCTGGAAGTAGCGGTCGAAGCCGGAGGTCATCAGCAGCTGCTTGAACTGCTGGGGGGCCTGGGGCAGGGCGTAGAACTTGCCGGGGTGCTTCCGGCTGGGCACCAGGTAGTCCCGGGCGCCCTCGGGGGAGGAGGCGGTGAGGATGGGGGTGGTGATCTCCAGGAAGCCCTCACCCAGCATGGCGGCGCGCAGGGCGGCCACCACGCTGCACCGCAGGATGATGTTCTTCTTTACCTCGGGGTTGCGCAGGTCCAGATAGCGGTACTTCAGCCGCTGGCTCTCGTCGGCCTCACGGCTGCGGTTGATCTGGAAGGGCAGCTCGTTGTGGCGGCAGCGGCCCAGCACCTTCACCTCAGTGGGCACCACCTCGATGTCGCCGGTGTCCTGCTTGGGGTTCTTGCTGTCGCGCTCCCGCACGGTGCCGGTTACCTGAACGGCGGACTCCTTGGTGATGGCCTTGAAGGTGTTCACCTGCTCCTCGCTGTCGGCCACCAGCTGGGTGGTGCCGTAGAAATCGCGCAGCACCACAAAGGCCAGGTTGGCGGAGACGACGCGGATATTTTCCAGGAAGCCCGCCAGGGTCACGGTCTGACCCACGTGCTCCATGCGCAGCTCGCCGCAGGTGTGAGTTCGGGATTGGAACATAAAATCAACTCCTATTCGTATTATTTAACTATTTAATTACAGTAGGTATCTAATTTTTCGCCCAGAGAGAGGTCGGACAGGGGGATGTGGGCGCGCCATTTGCCGGTGTACTTGCCGGGGATCCAGAGCAGGGAGCCGTCCCAGTAGGCCATCGGCTCCGGGGTGCAGCCATCCATACGCTCAACAAGGATCCCACCCTTCGGGGGATCGGGCCACAGGGGGACCATAAGGTAGCTCTGGCTGCGCAGCAGGGCCAGCGCCTCATGGCCCGGGGCGGCCTCCTCCTCGGTGACCGGGTCGTCCCGCATGCCGGGGTAGTCGCCCACGGTGAGGACTGCGATCCTGTCTGCGGCGCGGGGGTCGCCGGGAAGAGATCTGGAGGGGTAATTCTCAAAGTCCTGGTGCAGAGACAGGGCCGCATCTGCCGCGATCAGCACGGCAAGGATCAAAACAATGAGCAGAGGGATCACATAACGCCGCTTTTTCATGACCTGGGCTCCTTTCTGTGGGGCGGAGGCGGATGAGGAACGTTGGTATTTTTCCATGGGGCAGATATGACCTGACGGCGGGCCGCCACATGGGGCGGCCCCTACGGAATTGCGACAACGAACCCAATGGGGCCCCCAACGTGACCCAGCGCAGCGGTCACGTTGGGGAGAGGACGAGCAGCGGAATGAGTGAGTCCTGGCGTATACGACGGGACGAGGGATATGAAGCTTGCGAGGACGACGTAGGGGCGGATGTCCTCATCCGCCCAGCGTTCTCTCGTTTGCCCCCTCATCCGGCCCTTCGGGCCACCTTCCCCCCTGTGGGGGAAAGGCTTTATTGGGGAGCATCTTAGGCTTCCCCCCTGTGGGGGAAAGGCTTTATTGGGGAGCATCTTAGGCTTCCCCCCTCAGGGGGGAAGCTGTCGAGCAAAGCGAGACTGATGAGGGGGCAAATGATAGAACCCCGGGCGGATGAGGACATCCG
>CAJMQD010000311.1 GCA_905215425.1 uncultured bacterium | reverse complement strand
AGCGACGCAGGACGGTTCACTTGGGAGAGTACCAAAGGCTTTCTGCTCTATAGCGCGGAAAAGGCCGAGGAAATCGCATGGAACTATCAGGACATCGACAAAGCTATGAAGTGGGGCTACAACTGGGAGCTGGGTCCCTTCGAGACCTGGGATGTCATCGGTGTGGAGCGCTCGGTACAGCGGATGCGGGACGAGGGCGCTGCCATCCCCCGGTGGATTGAGGAACGCCTCGGACGGGGAGAGACATCCTTCTACAATATCGACCCGCTGGACCGGCGGCTCTCCGCTCAGTACCCCACAGTGAAGGAGTACGGCGACTCCGCCCTGCTGGACCTAGACGACGGGGTGCTCTGCCTGGAGATAAGGACCAAGGGAAATGCCATCAACGAGTCTTTTATGGAGCATCTGCTGGACGCGCTGGACCTGGTGGAACAGACCCCGGCGTATCGTGCCTTGGTGCTGGCCAATGCGGGAACGAACTTCCTCACGGGAGCGGACCTGACCCAATTTCTCAAGAACGCCGAGGCGGGCAACTATCAGGCACTGGAGGAGTCCCCCAGAAGGTTCCACAAGGTGAGCCTGCGGCTCAAATACGCTCAAAAGCCCGTGATTGCCGCGGTGGCGGGCAAGGTATTGGGCGGCGGCCTGGAGTTTGCCCTCCACTGCTCCCGGGTAGTGGCCCATGCCGAGAGCTATATGGGGCTGGTAGAAGTCGGGGTAGGTATCATCCCTGGCGGCGGCGGTGTAAAGGAATATCTCTACCGTTGCATGGAGAAGGTGGAGCCTTTCGGTTTCCCAGACCTGAATCCCGTGGTTCAGAAGGTGTGGAAGACCATTGCCACCGCCACAGTGTCCAAAAACGCCTTTGACGCACGACATATGTGTTTCCTGCGGGACTCCGACCGCATCGTGATGAACCGCGATCAGCTGGTAGAAGAGGCTAAGAAGGAGGCTTTGCGCATGAGCGTGGACGGCTTCCACCAGACGGCCCCCAAGCCCGTCAAGGTTACCGGCATTAGCGGAAGGGCCGCATTGGATTATATGATTTCTACCATGCGCAAGGGCAACATGATCAGCGATTACGATGTGGAGGTGGTCTCTGCTCTGGCGAGGGTGGTTACCGGCGGTGACGTTCCCAAGGGTACTCTGGTAAGCGAGAGAGAGTTGCTGGATCTGGAAGCCGAGGGCAATGCTAAGTTGATCGTGACCAAGCAGGCGCTGGAGCGGGTCCGGGCCATCCTGACCACCGGCAAACCGCTCAGGAATTAAGGGGGTACGTGAAATGAAAGATGCAGTAATCGTGGCCCTGGGCCGCTCAGCCATCGGCAAGGCCCCCAAGGGCGTGTTCCGCCTCTCCCGCCCCGAGGATATAGGCGCACAGGTGCTCTCCGGCGTACTGAAGCAGGTCCCGCAGTTGGATGCCCGGCATATTGATGACGTGATCGTGGGCTGCGCTTTCCCAGAAGCGGAGCAGGGCATGAACCTGGCGAAGATCGTGATATCCAAGGCTATCCCCGGGGTGGATATCCCTGGCCAGACCGTAAACCGATTTTGCTCTTCCGGTCTGCAAACCATTGCCACCGCTGCCAATGCCATCATGGCGAGACAGGCCGAGGTGATAATTGCCGGCGGCATCGAGCTGATGAGCACTATTCCCATGGGCGGCAACA
>CAJMQD010000310.1 GCA_905215425.1 uncultured bacterium | reverse complement strand
ATCTATGTGGGGCTGCCCGACATTAAGGGGCGGGAGGAGATCCTGAAGGTCCACGCCCGGAAAAAACCGCTGGCAGAGGATGTCTCTCTGCGGGAGGTCGCTGCGGCGACTTCCGGCTTTACGGGGGCTGATTTGGAAAATCTGCTGAACGAGGCGGCCCTGCTGGCGGCGCGGGAGGATAAGCCCTTCCTGACCAAGGCAGATCTGCGTCAGGCCATGATGAAGGTCATCGCCGGACCGGAGAAGCGCAGCCGGGTGCAGACGGAGCACACCCGCCGCCTGACGGCCTATCACGAGGCGGGACACGCAGTGGTCATCCACGAGATGACCACCCAGGATCCGGTGCATCAGATCACCATTGTCCCCCGGGGCATGGCGGGGGGCATGACCGTTTCCCTGCCCACGGAGGACCGGGCCTATCTGTCTAAAAAGGAACTGGAGGAGCGCATTGCCGTCTGTCTGGGCGGCCGGGTGGCCGAGCAGCTGGTGCTGGGGGATATCTCCACCGGCGCCTCTAACGACATCCAGAAGGCGACTGCCACGGCCCGCTCCATGGTCACCAAATACGGCATGAGCGACGAGCTGGGGGCTGTGGCCTACGCCAGTGAGAATGACGAGGTGTTCATCGGCCGCACCATGGGCCACACCCAGACTTACTCAGAGGAAGTGGCCAGCCGCATCGACCGTGAGGTGAAGACCATTGTGGACCATGCCTATGCCCGGTGCGAGGTGATCCTGACCGAGAAGCGGAAGGAACTGGAGGTCACCGCCCGCTACCTGCTGGACCATGAGACCATGGAAGCCGATGTGTTTGAGAAAGTGTTCACCCAACCTGACGCTGAGGAGCTTGCGCCCTACCAGCTGAAACAAGAGAATTGACCGACGCCGCAGCCGCCCGGAACGACGCCGTTCCAGGCGGCTGCGCTGTTGGCTTTGAAACAGGAAAGAGAGATATCAGGGCATCAGATAGACCCGAAGGAGAGAGAAAACGATGGAATTTGTTATTGTAGGCACGTCCGCAGCTGTGGCCGGTATCGTTCAGAATATCGCCGGATTCGGCGCAGGCATCATTCTGATGATGATCCTGCCCCACTTCTATGGAGTGCTGGGCGCACCTGCCCTGAACACAGGGATCTGTATGGTTATGACCACCCTGCTGGCCATCCGATACCGAAAGTATCTCTCCTTCCGTACCATCGTTATTCCCCTGGCCTGCTTTCTGCTGACCACGGTCACCTCCATCTGGCTGGTGGGCAGCGCGGATCTGCATCTGCTGGGGATCGCCTTTGGAATTTTCTTCATTGTGCTGGCGCTATACTTCATGTTCGTGCAGAAGAACCTGAAGGTGTCCGGAAACCCCATTGTGGGTGCGGTGTGCGGCCTGATCTCCGGCGCTCTGTCCGGCCTGTTCTCCATCGGCGCCCCCACCATGGCCCTGTATTTCCGGGCGGTGACGGAGGACCGCAACCACTACTTTGCCAGCTTGCAGACCCTGCTGGCAGTGGCCAACACCGTGTCCACCATCACCCGGATCAACCGCGGCCTCTATCCGGCGGATCTGATCCTGCCCTCGGTGGTGGGATTCCTGGGCCTGCTGGCGGGGCAGTTCATCGGCAGCAAGGTGGGTAAAAACCTGGATGCGGAAAAGCTGAATAAGTTCATCTACATCAT
>CAJMQD010000309.1 GCA_905215425.1 uncultured bacterium | reverse complement strand
TCCACCAATACATATACCGTAAAGATCGACAACCTGACCTATGGTCACTACAACCACGTATACGTCGGCGCGCGCCGCATCCTGTAAGCAACGCCAAACAGCCCGCACGGAGTCTTCCGTGCGGGCTGTTTGACGTCTTTGGGCTGAGGGTTACTCCTGGGGCTTGTCGTCCTCGTGGACCTCGCAGCCACAGTCGCAGCCGCTCGGCTCCTCAGGGGGCACGTCGGTGACCACGGGCGGGACCTCCGCGTCGGATACATTGCCCTCGGCCTTGATCTCAGCAATGCGCGCTTTGTTCTCTTCGATGGTGATCTTGCTGGCGGTGATCTTCTCGCACAGGGCCACATAAGCGGTCTCGGGCGCCATGCCGCGCTCGGCATAATAGAGCTTGCCGATTTCGATATACGCCTTCTTGATGGCGTCCTCTTCGCCCGCGCTGCTCAGGTTCAGCTTGCCGATTTCCGCCAGCTGCTTGGACTTGGCCACGCCGGCCCGGCCCAAGTCGACCGCACGCTCCTTTAACTCGTCAAAAAAAGCCATATGAAAAACCTCCTGTTTGTTCTGCTTGGCATTACCTCTGGAATCTGGCCTTATTCTACCCCCTTTTGCCGCCCGGCGCAAGGGGCCCCATGTTGATTTTAACCATTTTTAATGTTCTTTATCGGGAAACATACGCATTTGGTTATCCGATTGATGCGATAATTGTTATTAGACACGGCGGCGATTTTCGGTTAACCTTATAAATATAAGCAATTCCGAACAGGAGGTAAAAATGTTGTCTGCTCCCTTTTACGCCAAGAGCCCCGGAAACGAGGGCTATATCAAAAACATGGAAGTGGTGGGCTTCTGCGATCTCAACGGCGTCAACGCCTTCCAGATGGCCCTGCACAAAACCGACGACGGCAGATACTATATGTACTGCGGATCTTTCCGCGGGCCGGGCTGGAATATCGTGGATGTGACCGATCCCGCCGAACCCAGGGTGGTCAACTGGATGCAGGCGTGCGACCCCAAGGAGTACCCCGCCACAAACACCCCCAAGATCCAGGTAGCCGACGGCCTGATGATCGGCGCCACCGGCGGCGGCGTGTCCTTTCTCCACGGCTGCAAGCCCGGCGACAAGAGCCTGGGCAGCCTGCAGATCTTTGACATCAAGAGCGACCCCGTCCACCCCAAGCTGCTCTCCAAATGGGAGACCGGCGTGCCGGACGGCATGGGTGTGCACCGCTTTATGTACAACGGCGGGCGCTACGTCCATCTGTCCGCCGACTGCCCGGGCTTTACCGGCAACATCTACCGGATCCTGGACATCATCGATCCCACTCACCCGGTGGAGGTGGGCCGCTGGTGGGAGCCCCGCCAGTTTACCGACGGTATGAAAGCGGGCGAGTATCCCGTGGACGGCCCACAGCACTGGGAGTTCATGGACTGGCCGCAGCTTCACGGGCCTCCGTTCGTGGTGGGCGACCTGGCCTATCTGTCCTACTACTGCGAGGGCCTGGTCATCCTGGACATCTCCGATGTCACCCGGCCCAAAAAGGTCGGCCAGCTCAAGCTGAAGGGGCCCTTCTCCGGCAAGTACGCCGGGGCCCGCACTCATACCTGCCTTCCACTGCCCGGCCGCAATTTCCTGGTGGCCACCAACGAGGGGGAGCGCTTTCCCTTCTATAACAAGGACATT
>CAJMQD010000308.1 GCA_905215425.1 uncultured bacterium | reverse complement strand
TCGCTGTGTATCCAGAGGGACATCCCTGGCTGCTGAAGTCGGATTACTACTGATTGCTGGGCGTCTGGCGGATCGTGGAAAC
This sequence comes from uncultured bacterium, assembly GCA_905215425.1. GTDB lineage: Bacteria > Bacillota > Clostridia > Oscillospirales > Oscillospiraceae > Lawsonibacter. The sequence continues at coordinate 1,605 of CAJMQD010000308.1, read as the reverse complement.
CGAACTGCCGCGGCGTGGTGTGCGGGGCTAAGTGTCGTTGGTCTGGCAGCCGATATGTTGATTGCAATCTGTTTCCGGAGGACAGAAAAATGAGAGACAAACTATTCACCCGCAATTTTACTTTTCTGATTCTGGGGCAGGTCAGTTCCCTGATTGGCAACTATACTCTAAAGTTTGCACTTTCTATGTATGTGCTGGAGCAGACCGGCTCGGCGTCCATTTTTGCGACATTGCTGGCAGTAGCCATGCTTCCTACCATCCTGTTGTCCCCCTTTGGCGGTATTCTGGCGGATCGAGCCAACCGGCGTAACATCATGGTAGGGCTGGACACTCTCTCTGGATGCACCGTGCTGGTTGCCGGATTGGTGCTGCCCTTTGGACATGATATCTGGGTCATCGGCGCATTGTTGGTGATCCTGTCTGTCCTGGCTGCTTTTGAGTCTCCCACAGTACAGGCCTGCATCCCCCAGATGCTCTCTGGAGATAATTTGATGAAAGGTAATGCGGCGGTAAATCAAGTACAGGCCATTGCCGGACTCATCACTCCGTTTCTGGGCAGCCTGGTTTACACTGCTTTTGGACTTACTCCGGTCCTCTGGGGAACGGTGGCCTGCTTTTTTCTCACAGCTATTTTTGAGTGCTTCATTCGCCTGGACTATCAGAAGGCGGAAGTCACTATGAGCGTCCGGGAGATCATTAGAGAGGACTTCTCCGTCAGCATTCACTTCCTGCGCCGGGAGCAGCCGGGTATCCTCAAATTGCTCCTGCTTGCAGCCCTGGCCAGCTTGTTTGTAGCCGGTACGGTGGTGGTCGGCTTTCCTTACTTGGTGCGAACTGTTCTTGGACTCTCGGCAGAGCATTACGGAGCAGCGGAAAGTGTTATGGGTGTAGCCGCCGTGCTGGGCAGCCTCTTTGTGGGAATTACAGCGCAGAAATTCCGTTTGCGCTGGCTGGCCTTTGTCTTTATGGGACTTGGCCTTAGCCTCATTCCAACGGGAATTGCTTTTCTCTTACCTGTAGGGCCTCTCGGTATTTACATCATTCTCCTTGTCATGTTCAGCCTTGGGCAATTTGGGTGCAGTCTGTTTTCTACCTATGCAATCTCCGTCATTCAGGCTCGAACTCCCGAACATTTGATGGGGAAGATCATGTCTTATGTATTCACTCTTGCCATGTGTGCCCAGCCTGCAGGACAGATCATCTATGGGGCGCTGTTTGATTGGTTTTCAGATAGTCCCTATTGGGTGTTGATCCCCAGTGGATTACTGGTATGTGTGATTGGTCTGGCATCCTCAAGGTTTTTTGTAAACTTCGAAAAGAATTGATTCCTGGCGGCGCAAACCGCTGACGGAATGCGGCGGTTTTGAAAACAAGAAATCAAGACCGCTGTATTCTGTTTGAAAAAATGAGAATGCAGGGGGTGTATTAAAGTCGCCCTTTTTTAAGGATACGGCGGTATCGAGGAGGTATCGCTGTGTCCTTTTTCATTTTTCACCCACCTAATAGCTCAAAAAAAGCCCGTTCCAGTCGGCGGAGAGGTTCGGCCACGAATATGAACTATACCATGTAAATAAACTTCATATCACTTGCCATTGTGCCCGGTGG
>CAJMQD010000307.1 GCA_905215425.1 uncultured bacterium | reverse complement strand
CATCAACGATGGGGACAAAATTCTGATTCAGCATAACCGTTATGGGAATTGTTATGATGATTGCCGGTATCCGTCTGCTCATTATGGGGGTGGATAACTTTATCCAGCCAATCCGCCATGCCGGCTGGGTAACCACCAGCGCAAATGTTACCGACATATCTGAAACGGTCATAAAGAACAATTCTTTTAGAAACAAGCGGACAAGAATCCACTATAAGTGGACTTATGAGTATGTGGTGGACGGTACGCACTATACAGGCGAGTTTGGCCCCTTGGCGAACTCAGTCACGGTGGGTAAGTCCATCCAGATCAAATTTGACCCGGATGCACCGGAAAACTCGACCGGCTTTATAGAACCGAGCTTCAGCGACATTGTTCTCGCTGTGATTGGCTTGGTTGTCGCTGTGCTCGGGTTCTTCATATCGGGCATCCGCCCCCTGATCCGCAGGCTGACCGGGAGGGATCGATTCGATGAGGAGGAAAAACTGCCGCCGGAAGAGAAATACGACCTGTCCGCTGAGGACGCCCCGCATACGAGAGAAAAGTGAGGGTAGGCAATACCCCCCCCCCGAGTTCTTTTCCCGATACTTGCATTTGTGCTTTTCGGGGTGCTCATCATGCTTCTCCAGGGCGGAAGATTCTGATCATAGGAGCTATTGTTTGTTCTTTCTCTGTCTTAATACCTCCGATAGAGTGAGTCCTTCTGGATGCGCCATGGTGACGCTACCCTTATGACAGCCTGAAAGCGCACTTCCCCCTTGGCGGGAAGTGCGCTTTTCCCTGCCTATTTGAGCCGATAAAAATTGCTGGTCAAGCTGCCATTGGGACGACGGCGATGGGTGCGCTCCAAGAATCCATGACGCTCCAGGTCCGCCAAGGCCCGCTGCACGGTGCGGCGGGACAGCTTCAAGTCCTCCGCGATCCTGCGGACGCTGGGCCAGCAGGTGTCGTCGGCGTTGGAGCGGTCCTTGAGGTACATATAGACCGTCTTGGCCCGATGGGATAGTTCCTGATCCGCATAGATGCTTCCAAAGTAACTCATGTCTTTGCGTCCTCATTGTAAAGTCCCATTGCCGAATAGGGGCTTCTCCTCTCGGCAACAGGTGCTTGCTGCACCTGCGTAGGTTGGGTGCCCTTCTTTCCGTAGGCCCGGTCGATGCGGAGGAATAGTTCCTGTCGACTGGCATAGACCACAGGCCGGGCGGCATGCTCCGAGGTAATGTATGGCTCACCGAAGGTAATGCCCCAGTCGAGAAACAGGCGCAGTTTTGTCTGCATGGGATGCGTCCCCGTTTTCATGACCACAAAGCTGCCCTTGGGGATGGATTTCAGTTCGTCCGGCGTCATGAGGGGCCGCTCCATCATCTGCAAGCTCTGGCTGGGATCGTTCTTACTTCTGCTGACCGAGCCGGACAATACCGTGCGGCTGCCCAGCGCCTTGGAGAGCTGCTCCGCCGTCTGGCTGTTGGGGGCGAAGCCGCCGAAGATGGTATCCTGGCAGTTATCGGTCAATATCTCTGCCCCCTCTCGCCCATAGTTTTTCTCCAGCTGCGCCAGCGATTGGATGATAGGTACCAGTGTGATACCTCGGGAACGTCCTGCACTGAACAATGCCTCCACATCAAAGGCAGGCATAGTTCCGAACTCATCACAATAGAACACCACGCGGCCGGGCAGACGCCCACCGTTTTCATCCGCCACGGCGAACAGCTCCCGTGCCAGCGTCTGGATCATCAAGC
>CAJMQD010000306.1 GCA_905215425.1 uncultured bacterium | reverse complement strand
ACTGGTCCAGGGAGAGGAGGACGGGTCAACGCCCAGATGGCCCAGACCGATGATGGTGTCAGCGCCCCAGAACTCAGCCTTGTCGATGGCCTTCTGAACGGCATCGTAGAGCTTCTGGCCGTCCTCGCCGCCCAGAATGTCGTAGATGTACTTGGTCTGGGCATCGTTCATAAAGTAGGCCGGGGTGGACTTGGTGAAGGTCTCGGGGGTGGTCACGCCCACAAAGGCGATCTTGCGGCCGCCCACAAAGAAGAACTTGACGCTGGGCAGGACGTTGAAGCCGGTGCGCAGATCGACCCAGTTGCAGGAGACATAGGGGAAGTCGGCTTCCTGGATCACAGCCTTGGCACGGGCCATGCCGTAGTCGAACTCATGGTTGCCGGGGGTGGCCAGATCGTAACCGGCCTCGTTCATCAGCTCGATGATGGTAGCGCCGTCATCCATGGAGCCGTAAGCAGTGCCCTGGATATGGTCGCCTGCATCCACCAGCAGCACATCCCGGCCGGTGTCCTCGATGCTCTTTTTCAGGGCAGCAATGGCAGCATAGGTGGGCTTGGGGGACTTGTTGTCGATATAGGTATGGACATCGTTGGTGTAGAGGATGGTCACATCCGCTTTGTCACCAAAGAAGCAATTGGTCTCCTCCGCAAAGGCGGCGGGTGCACCGACAGAAACTGCGGTCAGTGCCGTGGCAGCACCGGCAGCCTTGATAAAGCTGCGGCGGGTAATGAACTGTTTCACAGGGAAAGACCTCCTTTTTATCTTGGGTGCTCTCGGGGTGAGCACATTCTTATTTACAGCTTAACACAGTTCCCCATTTATCGCAAGAGAAAACTGTAAATTCTGTGTCAAGTTCTTTCACAAAAGAGGTTCGGTTTTGGGCAGTTTCTCGCAAAATGGCAAAAAAAGGGCAAAGGGCTGTCACTCACCCTCTCAGTCTCGCTACCGCTCGCCAGCTCCCCCAAAGGGGGAGCCAACGCATCTCCAAGGTCAGCAGAAGCTGAATCTGGGAGATCAATTGCCTCTCCCCTCGGGAGAGGTGGCATTGCGCAGCAATGACGGAGAGGGCTTGCAACAGCCCTTTGCCGCATTCAGGGGGAGGTCCAAAATGGGCCGGAGGAAACAGCGCTTGCTGTGTCAGATGGCATGGTATTCCTTGAGGAACTTTTCAAGGTCGGTGCCCTCGATCTTCTTGAGCACTTCCTTGAGGGCCACCCTCTGGATGAAGGGCAGGTCCATATCGGTCAGCTTCTTGCCGTCGCGGAGCTTGACGGTGGCGTCGATCAGGCAGCGGACATCATAGGTGCTGCCCCAGACCTCCGGCACACCGCGGTCGATGTCCAGCAGGGTGTAAACAGCCTCCATGCCGGTGCGCATCGAATACTCGGTGGTGAAGATGGTGTCACGGCCGGTCTCGGCAAACTGGCCCAGGAAGGCGAAGTTGACAGCGCCCTGGGGCACGATGTCGGGGCGGTCGCCGAAGGCACGGGGCATGAAGAAGGCATCGATATAGGGCATCATCACAGGCACGGTGTTGGCACTGTGCTCAGCCAGCTCGGCAATGTCCTCCTCGGGCACGCCGATGTGATACAGCCACTCCATGCAGATCTCTCGGCCGGTGCAGTCGCGCATGGGCTTCTTGACGTAATCGCCGGGCTTGTCGCTGAACAGGCCGTAGACCCAGACGCAGAGCTGGTTCTTGGGCTGGTCACGGAACTGCTGCTGACGGTTCAGGGTCCAGCTGAGCAGCCAGCTGGAATCCTTGACCGTGACGATGCCGCCGGTGACGGTGTGGCCG
>CAJMQD010000305.1 GCA_905215425.1 uncultured bacterium | reverse complement strand
GACGAGATCGACAAGGCCGACCTGGAGTTCCCCAACGACCTGCTGTGGGAGCTGGACCGCATGGAGTTCCATATCCCCGAGACCAAGCAGACCATTACCGCCAAGCACCGCCCGGTGGTGATCATCACCTCCAACGCGGAGAAGGAGCTGCCCGACGCCTTCCTGCGCCGGTGCGTATTCCACTATATCGAGTTCCCGGACAAGGAGCTCATGGCCCAGATCGTCTGGGTCCACTACCCCGACCTGGACCAGCGCCTGCTGACCCAGGTGCTGGAGGCCTTTTACCGCATCCGCCAGCTGCCTCAGGTGAAAAAGAAGCCCTCTACCAGCGAAATTCTGGACTGGCTCCAGGCCCTGACCTGGGGGGGCGTGGACCCCGCCCGGGTGGTGAAGGAGGTGCCCTACCTGGGGGTACTGCTGAAGAAGAACGAGGACATGGACGCCATGCGCCGGGTGTGGCGGTGAGTCATGTTTGAGGATTTTCTCTACCTGCTCCGCCGGTACGGCCTGAAGGTGTCCCTCACCGAGTGGATGACCCTGATGGAGGCCCTGGACAAGGGGCTGCATAACTCCAGCTTCACCGGATTTTACTACCTGTGCCGCTGCCTGCTGGTGAAGAGCGAGGCGGATTTTGACCGGTTTGACCGGGCCTTTCTGGAGTATTTCAAGAATGTCCCCTTCCAGCAGGAGGTATCCCAGGAGTTGCTGGACTGGCTAAACCGGCCGGACACCCTGCTGGACCACGCCAACTGGGACGAGGAGCAGGCCCTGAAGAATCTGGGCCTGTCTGAGGACGAGATCGAGCGGATGCTGCGCGAGCGCATGGCCGAGCAGAACGAGGAGCACAACGGCGGCAGCTACTGGGTGGGCACCCACGGCATGTCCGTGTTCGGCAACTCCGGCCTGTCCCCCACCGGCATCCGGGTGGGCGGCGAGAGCAAGTATAAGCGGGCCTTTCGGGTGGCGGGGGAGCGGCGCTTCCGGGATTTCCGGGGGGACAACACCCTGGACACCCGCCAGTTCCAGGTGGCCCTGCGGAAGCTGCGGCAGTTCTCCGGCCTGGTGGACCTGCCCCCTACGGAGTTTGACGTGGACAGCACCATTCAGGACACGGCGGACAACGCCGGCGTGCTGAAGGTGCGCTACAAGCGCCCCCGGGAGAACACGGTGAAGGTGCTGCTGCTCATGGACTCCGGCGGCTCTATGGACTACTACGCCCAGATGTGCTCCGCCCTGTTCCAGGCGGTGAGCAAGTCGGGCCACTTCAAAGACCTGAAGGTGTTCTACTTCCACAACTGTGTGTACTCATGGCTGTACAACACCCCCCGGCAGAGCTATGGCGACGGGGTGATGACCCAGTGGGTGCTGGATAATCTGCCCAGCGACTGGAAGGTCATTTTCGTGGGGGACGCCCAGATGGCCCCCTATGAGCTGTCCGGCGGCTACTACCGAACCAACGCCAAGGACACGCCCCAAAGCGGGCTGGATTGGCTGAACTGCTTCCGGGAACGCTATCCCCATGTGATCTGGCTCAACCCCAGCCCCCGGCCCGACTGGGGCGGCTACTGGAGTCAGACCTACGATACCATCTCCGACATCTTCCCCATGTTCCCCCTGACGGTGGAGGGACTGGAGGAGGGAATGAAGAAGCTGCTGAGCAGATGATTGGAAACCCTCCCAACCCACCTCGTCCTCACAAGCTTCATATCCCTCGCTTCCGCCGGGGCGGCGAAAACTGCGCCCGCTCCCTTGCTCCTCCTCTCCCATTTGAACCCACTTACCCGCAAGGGGCACGCCGCATCCGTAAGGCGGCAATGCCGC
>CAJMQD010000304.1 GCA_905215425.1 uncultured bacterium | reverse complement strand
CCGCTGAATTTCGCGTCTCCATTCGTTACGATGAGACCGCCCAATCCCCATGGTTTTCCTATACCGACTGCCAAGGACAACCCCATGAGGTATGGTTTGAGGATGCACGCAGCATCCGGGCCAAGCTGTCCCTCGCCGCGGAATACGGCCTGGCCGGTGTGGGCTATTGGAATCTGATGCGTCCTTTCGCCCAAAACTGGGTGCTGCTCAACGCGCTGTATCAGGTTCAGGATCCCCCTCTTCTTTGATATTAGGGGTAGATTTTCCAGCGAAAATAGTGTAAAATTCTGTGGTGCGAAACTCGTACAAATGAAACAAGGAGCGTGTTACTCATGTCTATTCCTGTCGGAACCAAGGGCCGGGCCGAAAGCCTGGTCACCAACGATAATACCGCCATCGCCGCCGGCTCCGGTACGCTGCCCGTATTTGCCACCCCCTGGATGGCCGCCCTGATGGAGCAGGCCTCCCAGACCTCCCTTCAGCCCTATCTGTCCGAGGGCGAGAGCTCTGTGGGTACCCATCTGGCCATCGACCACCTGTCCGCCACTCCCGTTGGCATGAAGGTATGGGCCGAAAGCGAGGTCACCGCGGTGGACGGCCGCAAGGTCTGCCTGAACGTGGCCGCCTATGACGAGGCCGGTCTGATCGGCAAGGGCACCCACGAACGCTTTATCATTGCCAAGGATCGTTTCTTGGCCAAGGCGCAGGCCAAGAAGGGGGACTAACGGTGTCCATCCAACGTGTGCGCGACTATTTCCGCCCCTTAGGACGGGAATCGGATATCAAAGAGTTTCCGGTCTCCAGCGCGACCGTTGAACTGGCCGCCCGCGCCGTGGGCGTGATTCCCGCCCGCATTGCCAAGACCCTGTCCTTTCTGGTGGAGGACCGCTGTATCTTGATTGTCACGGCCGGAGACGCCAAAGTTGACAACAGTAAATACAAGGCCCTTTTTCACACCAAGGCCAAGATGCTCACACCGGAACAGGTGTCTGAGCTGACAGGGCACTCCATAGGCGGAGTCTGTCCCTTTGCCAATCCCGAAGATGTCAAAACCTATCTGGATCTCTCGCTCCGGCGGTTTGATACTGTTTTTCCCGCTGCCGGCAGCTCCAACTCAGCCATTGAACTGACCTGTGAAGAACTGGAACAGTTCTCCCACACCGCAGGCTGGATCGACGTATGCAAAGGCTGGCAGGAAGCCTGATTGCGAATCACCGACAGAACAAGAAACGATCTCTCCGGCATAGCCGGAGAGATCGTTTCTTATTTTTATCTATTGTGCTCTCGGATGGGCTTTTTTATAGACATTTTTCAAGTCCTGATTCAGGATTTTGGAATAGACTTGGGTCGAAGAAATATCCGCATGGCCCAGCATCTCCTGAATGGAACGCAAATCGGCTCCATTTTCCAGCAAGTGGGCCGCAAAGGAATGGCGTAAGGTATGGGGCGTGATGTCCTTATGGATGCCCGCCTTCTCCTGGTAGTACTTGATCAGCTTCCAGAAGCCCTGACGGCTCATGCGCTCACCGGACATATTGACAAACAGGGCGGGCTCCTCCGGGTCATCGATCAACTGCGGCCGCACCGTATGCAGATACTCAGTCAGCGCCCGGATCGCAGCGGGATAGAGAGGAATCACCCGTTCTTTCCCCTTGCTTTCGCATCGCAGTACTCCGCCGGGAAGATTCAGGTCGCTCACATCCAGCTCAATCAGCTCACTCACCCGGATCCCCGTAGCATACAGCAATTCCAGCATGGCACGGTCCCGATAGCCCTTCAGGTCGGTACACTGGGGCTGTTCCAGAAAGAGCTCCACTTCCTTGCTGGTCAGCACTTGGGGCAGCTTACGCTCCACCTTTA
>CAJMQD010000303.1 GCA_905215425.1 uncultured bacterium | reverse complement strand
TGCGGTGCTCATACTATTTGCCCTCTGGGGCTGGTATGAGACGTCCACCTGGAAAGTGTCTGCGGCATCCGGCAGTCTTTCTCCCAGAGTCTATCCCCGGGCAGTATTCACCTGCATTCTCATCTGCGGCGCCATCATCCTGGGCAGGACCCTTTTTAAGATGTTCCTTTCCAAGAAGGACTCTGCGGCTGAGTTGGACCGCATGATCGACATGCACTTGGTAAATGTCGCCGCGGTTACCGTCTTGACCCTAATCTATATTTTTGCACTTCGCGCTTTCGGGTTCCTATTCACCACGCCTGTCTTTCTTTTCCTTGCCATGCTGCTGTTCGGTGAGCGGAAGTGGCTCCGCATGGTGATCATCAGTATCGTGGGGACCGCTGTGCTGTACTTGTTCTTCGTTCAGATCATGAGCGTACGGTTCTAACAGCGGCACCGACGAACTGGATCAATCGGAAAGGAGAAACCATATATGGACATACTGCAAAATCTCGCCGCAGGCATTGCCCACTTGGCCAGTCCTGAGGTTTGGCTCTTCATTATTCTCGGCGTTGCCGTCGGCATCGTCTTCGGTGCCATCCCAGGTCTCACCGCCACCACGGCAATCGCCATGTTCACCCCCCTGACCTTTGCGCTTCCCCGCTATCCCGCCTTCGGCTTCCTGCTGGGCATTTACTGCGGCGGCTACTATGCCGGCAGCATCCCCGCCATTCTGCTCAAAACGCCCGGCGCCCCCGGCAACGCGGCCACCTGTGTGGACGGCTATCCCATGCGGGAACAGGGACTGGCCGGCAAGGCCCTCTCCCTCTCTGTTACCTCTTCTATGATCGGCGGTATTTTTTCCGCCCTGGTCTTGCTGTTTTTTGCACCGCTGATCGGTAAAATGGGTTATCTGTTCGGCGCGCCGGAGTACTTCGCCATCGCCATGATGGGTATGACCTGCCTGGCCGGCGTCTCCGGCAAGGATCTCTGCAAGGGCATCGCCTCCGGTCTGTTGGGTCTGTGCATGGCCATGATCGGTCAGGATGCCATCACCGGCATGACCCGCTTCACCTTCGGCTCTGTCCAGATGATCTCCGGCATTTCCCTGATCCCTGGGCTCATCGGTCTGTTTGCGGTGACCGAGGTTCTCAGCAAGGCGGAAGAGATCGGTCGCGAAAAGAAGGGCACCATCACCGACTTCAAGTTCTACCCGCCCAAGCTGGCCGACTATATCCACATCAAGTGGATCCTGTTCAAATCCTGCCGCATCGGCACGGTCATCGGCGCGATCCCCGGCACCGGTCCTACCATCTCCGCCTGGATGGCCTACAACGAGGCCAAGCGCTCCTCCAAGCACCCAGAGCTGTACGGCAAGGGCTCTTCGGAGGGCGTCATCGCCTGTGAGGCCTCCAACAACGCGGTGACCGGCGGCGCCATGATCCCGCTTACCACCCTTGGTATCCCCGGCGACTCCGTCACCGCCATCCTGCTGGGCGCCCTGATGATCCACGGTATGACCCCCGGCGTGACCTTTGTCACCAATTACGCCGACATGCTGTACTTCTTCTTTATCGTCCTCATCATTGCCAATCTGTTTATGTGGGCGTTTGGTCTTTTGGGCAGCAAGCTGTTCCCCTATATCCTCTCCGTCCCCACCCAGATCCTGATGCCCTTTGTCATCGTCATGTGTATCTGCGGCGTCTATGCGGCCGCTTCCACCTACTACAACCTGTTCCTCATCGTGATCCTCGGCGCGGTCGGCTTCCTGCTGATCAAAGCTGGCTTCAGTATGGCTCCTATGGTCCTGGGCTTTGTGCTGGGCAACATCATCGAGAATAACTTCCAGCGTGCCCTGATCGGGAGCAATATGGATCCCCTCTGCTTCTTCTCCAGCCCCCTAAGCATC
>CAJMQD010000302.1 GCA_905215425.1 uncultured bacterium | reverse complement strand
TTCCCTGAACGGCGGGCATATTGACGGCGCTTACCGTGCCGCAGATATCCAGCTTCGGCTCATAGGTCTTGTTATCGGAGTCCTGCCCGATGATCATAGTCGATTCAATCTATTGGGGGACGCGAACTCAAGGCTTAGCCTGCTTAACCCGAACGCTGCAATAAGAGGATGGCTGACAATCTCCGTCACGGACTTCATAGCCCAGGAAAGGAGCGTACAGCCAGTTGCTCCTCTTATTGTAGCTTTGGCACAAGACGGACAAAACCCTCGGCTGGCTGCCGAGGATTCCAACCAAATTATATTGTAATAGAGAAGGGAGGATTGGCGAAATCATAGAAAAGCGGCGGGTCGGGGAAATCATGCTTGTCAATTCCCGGGATTTGTGTATAAATTATAGTTATAGAGCTTTGTATATACAGGTACAGGTATTTGTCCAGCAGGGACCTGTGCGGAAAATGAAAAGGAGATGTCTTCATGGAAAAAAAGCCCAAGATTTGTATTCTGCGCTGGGAGGAGGGCCAGGTCCTGCCCGCCCAACTGCAGCTGGAGTCTCTGCCCGGCAACAGCACCAACCCCGCTTCCTATCCCTTCGAGGTGATGATGCTGCGCGTCAAGGGCGCCAATATGGATACCATCGAAGAGAACCCCTGCCAGGAGATGCTGGATAAGTTTATCGTCGTGTGCAAGGAGCTGGCGGCTCAGGGCGTGAAGGCCATCACCACCAGCTGTGGCTTCACCGCATACTATCAGGAGGGCCTGGCCGCCGCCGTGCCCGAGCTGGTGTTCACCAGCGCCCTGCTACAGGTCCCCTTCATCCAGACCATGGTGGGCCCCAACCGCAAGGTGGCCGTGCTGACCGCCAACAAGTACCATCTGCGCGAGGAGCATCTGCAGCGCGCCAAGATCGTGGACCGCGATCACCTAGTGATCCTGAGCCTGCACGATCAGCCTGAGTGGGGCCGCATCTACACCCACCCCAACGAGGAGTTCAATCTGGAGGCCGTCACCGACGAGGTGGTTAGCGTTGTGCGCAAGGGCCTGGAGGAGAACCCCGACATCGGCGCTGTGGTGCTGGAGTGTACCGACCTGCCTCCCTATTCCGCCCGTATTCGCGACGAGCTGGGTATCCCCGTGTTTGATATCAATACCATGATCAGCTATGTGGCTTTGTCCCTGAACGAGTACAAGATGTTCTAAATGACGGCACAGTGGGGATCACATCCGGTGGTGGTCCCCGCTGTCTGCTTTTTTCGGCGCACCGTGCCCCGTCTTTGCTGCCTGTGGGGGGAGAGACCGTGGAGGAAGCGGTGCCCGCTGAAGGGAAGAGAGATCAAAGGAGAGCGCGCAAGCGAGAACGTGCAAAGCGTGCGGCCGATCATACCACCGGCGTTGTGTCCTACGCCCACATCGACAACGGTATGTCTCTGAGCAGAAAGAATGTCGATTTTTCTGAGGTCCAGTCAAATCTGTGAAAGCTTTGCTTCAACTTCAACCGGATAACGTATCACGATGTGCATTTTAAATCAAATGCGCGTCGTGATTTTTTTGCGCTCTTTTCAGTTCAACAGTGCCGTTTCTGACATTCCTCGTTCTTTTTTTGACGCAATTCAGCGCCACCCGGTATAATTGTCCCGTGATATGGTGCTAAGCACGCAATTGTTCTGCCAAATCCTTTCGCCGTACTTCCAGAATTTCCGAGGAAACATATCAATGCGCAGAAAAACAAAATTTTACATTGACCATATTGGCATCTCTTCCAAGGATTTCTTTGACAAGCCGGGCTTTTGCATGGGTAATTTTTACAAGACCCCTCTGGACAGGCCCTACGTTCCAGACCGGTATTACTCCGGCCACTACTACATGAGCTGCGGAAGCGCGTATCTTAAGATGGCTGCCTTGA
>CAJMQD010000301.1 GCA_905215425.1 uncultured bacterium | reverse complement strand
CGTTTGTTTAGTTCTGGCCGTTGCATTCGGCCCTATCATGTCTTACTTGGAGAATAAGGAAGAAAAAGATCGGCAGGGAAAAAGCTGAAGTGCCCCCAACTATAAATGGACCTCTCTCAAGCAGTCGAAAGGGCTTGCTGTCTGTAGTGGCAGACGGCAAGCCCTTTCGGCTGTTTTATCTTGCTCCTGCGGCAGATAACACCCAACGAATTTTACCAGCATTGGGCGGGCCGCCGTTAAACATCTATATCTATCTTTTCCGGACCGGGACCTTACTTCCGCTTCAACAGACCTTAGCCCAGCGTCTGAGCCTCATAAAGCTCTTCAAATGAGGTAATATAGTAATCCGCCAAGGCCTTGATCTCTCCCTGCTCTTCTTCCGAGTCCCGATCGTACACCGCAGCCACCCGGAACCCCGCTTCCTTCGCAGTGCGAATGGCAAACAGGACATCTTCAAACACCACGGTGTCCAGCTTGCTGCCCCTCATGCGCTTCATGGCCCACTCATAAATGGCCGGGCTGTCACTTTTGCTCTTGCCGATCTCTCCGGATGTGATGATCCCTTTAAAATAGGGCTCCAGGCCCGCGTGGACGATGGCAGCGCGCGCCATCGACCTGTCGGTCGCGGTGGCCAGATAGCACTGTACCCCTTCCATCTTCAGCAGAGCTAAGAACTTTTTGACCCCGGGCTTTGGCTGTACCTTATGGCTGTAAAAATCCATCATATAGGCCCCAACCTCCTCCGAAACTTGCCTTAGGGTTATCTCGGGCAGATACTCCCGGCGGAAGTAGGTCACCAACTGTTCTGCATCCATGGGTCGGATCACCGCCGAAAAATCTTCCGGCGGGTTCTTTCCCCGTCTGGTCAGAACGCAGGCCGCCGCCCGAACCCACGCCTGCGTGGAATCCAGCACAGTGCCATCCATATCAAAAATCGCGCAGTTCAGGCGCATAAGACTCCTCCTGTAAAATGCCGGGGCTGTGTTGCAGGCACAGCCCCGGCGGTTATCCTATTAATGTTCTGTGTCTTCGGCGATCTCCCGCTCAAAAATCAGGTCTACCGTGGCTACGCCGCCCCGGCCAGAAAAGCAGGCCGGAATATACCCCGCATAGCGCCAGCCCTCAGCCGCCCAGCGGTCTATGATCTCTCTGTGTCCACAGTCGGCGTTGTCGATCCAGAATCCGCCGCCGGTGCCGTATTTTACATACTTATATTGGTACATCAGCAGGCCTCCTCAACGGAACTGTCAGGGACGAAACCTCAGCACATCTTGGCCCCGGCGGGGATCTTGTCATCCAGCATGACCAGGTTCAGCTTCTCCTCCCCGTGCTCGGTGTGGACGGCGGAGATGAGCATACCGCAGGACAGCTGGCCCATCATCTTTCTGGGGGGCAGGTTCACGATGGCCAGCAGGGTCTTGCCCACCAGCTGCTCCGGCTCATAGAACTTGTGGATGCCGGACAGGATCTGCCGGTCGGTGCCGGTGCCGTCGTCCAGGGTGAACTTCAGCAGCTTCTCGCTCTTCTTCACCGCCTCGCAGGCCTTCACCTTCACCGCGCGGAAGTCGTTTTTACAGAAGGTGTCGAAATCCACCGGCTCTTCCAGCTGGGGCTCCACCTCCAGGGCGGGCTTGGCCGCTTTCCGGGCCTCCTCCTGGATCTCTTCCAGGCGGGCCAGGGCCTTCTCCGCATCCACGCGGGGGAACAGATTCTCGCCCCGGGCCACGGTGACATTCGCGGGCAGCACGCCGTACTGGCCGGCGGCCTCCCAGGTAGAGCAGGCCTCGCCTGCGCCGATCTGCTTGAGCACCTCGGCGGCAGAGTCGGGAATAAAGGGGGTCAGCAGGGTAGCAGACACCCGCAGTACCTCCAGCAGGTTATACATGACCCGTGCCAGACGGGGACCGTTG
>CAJMQD010000300.1 GCA_905215425.1 uncultured bacterium | reverse complement strand
GGAGGTGAAGATCAGCACCACCACAATGATGATGGCAACATACACCATGATGACATTGACTTCACGCTCAATCGTCTCCTCCTGCGTATTGCCCAGCGAGGTGGAAACGTAGATATCGTAGTCTTTCAGGTACTCCTTGACGCTTTCCAGCGTTTCCAGGCACTGGTCGTCGTCCTCGGGGTAATCGAATGTGATGGAGTACAGCGCCGATACATTATTATAATGGGCGGTGGTATCATCGTACTCGATCATCTGGATGCCCCTGAGGCCCGCCAGCTCGTCGTTAAGCTGGTCTGCCTCGTCCGGCGTGATGTTTGCCACCATGACATCGGCAGAACCGTAGGTGGTAAACTCTTTCTCCATAATGTCCAGGCCCATGCGGGTCTCGCTGGTCTTGGGCAGATAGGTGGTCAGGTCGCTTTCCACCTTGACCCAGCTGCGGGAGAAGATGGTGAAGACGGCCCCCAGAATGACGATGAGGAACACAAGGTTGCGCCGCTCAACAATTTGCAGTGCGAGCTTGTGCATAAAATCGTTTTTGGGCTGTTCCTGCTCGGTCATCGTGTTCCCTCCTCTCGGCAAATTGGGGCCTGGGTGAGTATCCCCGGGCCGCCGCGCGGTTCTTCGGCAGCTGATACGGCCTTTTGCAGCCGTGACAGTTTCTTCATAGGGTGCCTCCTATTTGTGAATTTGCAAAAGAAAAGCAGACAAAATTTGTACAAATGTAATATTAACCCAACTTTTTTTAAAAAGCAAGCGACAAAAACGGCAAAATGATGAAAAAGGATGGCGGACAAAAAACTTTTGCCGCACGTTTGCCTCAGGCGTTTTTCGCCCTCTGCCACCCTGCACAAACCACCTGCACCGGGCTCTTTTTTTCTTGTACCGAATGCCAAAGAGTGTTAACAAATTTTGACGGGGCTTGAAATCCATAGCGGAGTGGTATAGTATAAGGCCAGAGAGTAATCCTACCGCATCGCTCGGGATTCAATCCCAAGCCATGCAGTCCCTGATATCATTTGGAGGTGTATTCCATGAGCAGTCCCCTGCTGGAAGTCAAAGATCTGCAGGTTACCGTAGGCGAGGAGCAGAAAGTGCTTCTGGACGGTTTGAACCTGACCATTTATCCCGGTGAGACCCATGTTCTGATGGGCCACAACGGTGCCGGTAAATCCACCCTGATGAGCGCCCTGATGGGCGACCCCCGTTATACCGTTACCCGCGGCCAGATCATTTTTAAGGGGCAGGATGTGACCCACGAGCCTGCCGATGTGCGGGCAAAGCTGGGCATGTTCCTCTCGTTCCAGACCCCCGAAGAGATCCCCGGCATCACGCTGGAGAATTTCCTGCGTACGGCCCAGAACGCCATTACCGGCAAGCCCGTCAAAGTGTTTGCGTTCCGTAAGGAGCTGGCCCAGCAGATGGAAGCGCTGGGCATGGATGAGAGCTATGCCGACCGCTATTTGAATGTAGGCTTCTCCGGCGGCGAGAAGAAGAAGAGTGAGATTTTGCAGCTGCTGATGCTCAAACCCTCTCTGGCCCTGCTGGACGAGACGGACTCCGGCCTAGACGTGGATGCCGTGAAGACGGTGGCACAGGGCGTGCGCGCTTACCACAACAAGGACAACTCCCTTATCATCATCACCCACAACGCCAAAATCCTGGAGGGCCTGCATGTGGACTACGTCCATGTGCTGGACGACGCCCACATCGTGCGCACCGGCGACGGAAGCCTGGTCAATGAGATCATCGAGGAGGGCTTCCGCGCGCTGAAGGAGGACGAAGCCAAATGAGAGCCTTTGAAACAGAAAAGACCGACGTTGCCGAGGTGGACCGCAGCATTTACGACATCAAGGACAAGCCCAACGCTGCCTTTGAGGTCCATTCCGGCCTGACCCCGGAGATCGTCGAGAAGAT
>CAJMQD010000299.1 GCA_905215425.1 uncultured bacterium | reverse complement strand
CCAACGACAACATCAAGCGCACCATCGACAAGGCGCTGGGCTCCGGCAACACCGACAGCTTCGAGTCTGTGGTGTACGAGGGCTACGGCCCCAACGGCGTGGCTGTGATCGTAGAGGCTCTGACCGATAACCGCCAGCGTACCGCCCCCGAGGTCCGCCACCTGCTGGACAAGTACGGCAAGGGCCTGGGCGCTACCGGCTGCGTGTCCTGGTCCTTTGACAAGAAGGGTGTCATCGTTATGGACGCCGAGGATCTGGACGAGGATACTGTGATGATGGACGCTCTGGAGGCCGGCGCTGACGATATGCAGGCCGACGACGAGGTGTTCGAGATCACCACCAGCCCCGATGCCTTCAACGATGTAGTTGCTGCCCTGGAGGCCAAGGGCTACACCTTCCTGGAGGCCGAGGTCCGCATGGTGCCCCAGAACTATGTCACTCTGACCAATGAAGAGGACATCAAGAATATGGAGAAGCTCATTGACCTGCTGGAGGACAATGACGACGTGCAGAACGTGTACCATAACTGGGACAACGAGTAAACGGCAAGAAAAATCCACCCCTGCGCCATCAGGCGCAGGGGTGGATTTTTGGTTCTTTTTCAGGATTCCCGCTCCCGAAGCTTGTTTACTGATAAATAGGGAACTGGCGGCACAGCTCGTCCACCTCGCGGCGGACCTGATCGGCGCAGCCGTCGAAGTCCCGGGCCACCTGCCCCATCCAGTGGGCGATCTTTACCATCTCTGCCTCGCGGAAGCCGCGGGAGGTGACGGCAGGGGTGCCCACCCGGATGCCGGAGGTCACAAAAGGCTTCTCGGGGTCGTTGGGAATAGCGTTTTTGTTGGCGGTGATCTGTACTTCGTCCAGGCGATGCTCAAATTCCTTGCCGGTAATTTGGAAGCTGCGGACATCCACCAAGCTCAGATGGTTATCCGTACCGCCGGAGACCAGACGGAAGCCCTCCTTGATCAGCTCTTCCGAGAGGACCTTGGAGTTTTTGATGATCTGCTCCGCGTAAGTTTTGAACTCCGGTTTCAACGCTTCACCGAAGCAGACCGCCTTAGCGGCAATGATGTGCTCCAAAGGCCCGCCCTGGGTGCCGGGGAATATGGCGGAGTTGATCTTTTTGTAAATAGCCTCGTCGTTGCACAGGATCAGTCCGCCGCGGGGGCCACGGAGGGTCTTGTGGGTGGTAGAGGTAACGACGTCGGCATAGGGGACGGGGGAGGGGTGAAGACCGGCCGCCACCAGTCCGGCGATATGCGCCATATCCACCATCAAATATGCCCCGACCTCGTCGGCGACCGCACGGAATTTCGCAAAGTCAATGGTTCTGGGGTAGGCGGAGGCGCCGGCGATGATCACCTTGGGCTTGCAGGCTTTGGCCATCTCCAGCAGAGCGTCATAGTCGATCC
This sequence comes from uncultured bacterium, assembly GCA_905215425.1. Taxonomy (GTDB): domain Bacteria; phylum Bacillota; class Clostridia; order Oscillospirales; family Oscillospiraceae; genus Lawsonibacter. The sequence continues at coordinate 512 of CAJMQD010000299.1, read as the reverse complement.
GCTCGTCCTCGCCCAGACCGTAGGGCACGATGTTAAAGTACTTTCCGGAAATATTGACGGGACTTCCGTGGCTCAGGTGGCCGCCGTGGGCCAGATTCATCCCGAGAATGGTGTCGCCCGGCTGTGCCAAGGCGAAGAAGGCGGCCAGGTTCGCGTTGGCACCGGAATGGGGCTGAACATTGGCATACCGGCAGCCGAACAGCTGACAGGCCCGCTGCCGCGCCAGTTCCTCTGTTACGTCCACGGCGTAGCAGCCGCCGTAATAGCGGTGGCCGGGATAGCCCTCTGCATATTTGTTCGTCAGACAGGTGCCCATGGCCAGCATGACTCCGGGGCTGACAATATTTTCTGAGGCAATGAGTTCGATGTTTTTCTGTTGACGGGAAAACTCTTTTTGAATGGATGCGCCCACCTCCGGGTCGATCTGTGAGAGGTAAGCCATAATTTCTTGAACAAGCATGCAGGGCCCTCCTTTTACATCAGATACAATATATTGTATCTGATGTGACGGA
>CAJMQD010000298.1 GCA_905215425.1 uncultured bacterium | reverse complement strand
TAAACGCCTGCGCCGGGAGGAGAAGGAACGGCTGATTCAAGAAAAAGAAAGATGAAACAGGCGGTCGAAAAAGTGGTAAAATCACTTTTTTGACAAGCTGAAAAAATCCCAGTCGGCGTAAACCGCCGACTGGGATTTGTGCGTTATGGGTTGGGGACGGCTGCGTCCTCTCCGTCAGAGACGGTGGGCTGGAGCTGCTCTTTGGCGGCATTGCGGCCGAGAATGGTCAGGCCGTAGGAGTCCAGAATGGTGGCGTCTTCTGCGGGGGTGTAATCCAGAGCCACCTGGTCGCCTACGTTCAGAGTCACCGCCTCCCGGCTCTGGGCGGCGGAGATGGAGTAGAACAGGTCGCTGCCCTCCAGACGGATGAAGTAATAGGTGTTGCCCTCCAGCACGGCGGAGCGCAGCTCGGCCACTTTGCCCTGGACCTGATTGATGGGCAGCTGCTCCTGCTGAGTCAGGCCCTTTTCGTTCAGCATCTTGATATAGGCCTGTTCGCAGGCGGACACCGTGTTTCCGGTAGCCACGATCTGATACTGGGCCACGTTCACCATGGCGTAGCTCTTTACCAGGTCGGTGGCGTCCTTCAGGGGGATGAAATAGGTGGGCTGGTCCGCGATGTTCAGCAGCAGGGGGAAGGTGGCCACATAGCCCAGGTCCTGCACCACGCCCATGGCGGACAGCTTGGCGGCCTCCTCGGTGGCGCCGGGGGCGGTATAGAAGTGGGTCTCCTTGGTGCGCATGTTGCACAGCAGGAAGCCCAGGTTAGACTGGTCGGCGTTGGCGGAGGTGACGCCGGTGTAGACATACACATCGTCATTCATGGCGATGTAGTTGTAGCCCGCGGTGGTCTTGGTCACGTCCCGCTGACCGAAGATGGAGTTGAGGAAGCCGTGGACCAGGGTGCCATGGTAATCATACTGCTCCATGATCAGTTCGGGGACGTACAGGGTGTCTACCCAGGTGGGGACCTCCTCATAGTACTGGCTCTCGCCGGTGACGGCGTCCACCAGAACGGCCCCCTTAATATCCGTGCCGCCAAACAGGCCGATGGTCTTTACCACCCGGGAGGCGATCCACCAGGGATGGCCGCTCTCGTCGATCTCAAACTCGGGGGTGGAGAACATCATGGTGGGGTAATGGAAGCGCAGATGGCGGTAGATATTCCGATTCAGAGGCTCGGAGAAGGAGTATTTCATCCCTTCCGTCAGACGGACGACTGTGGCCTCCTGGGTGACCATGTCCACCACCACATAGGCGGGCAGACCGCTGCTGCGGTTGGTCAGCCACTTGAACAGGTCGGCATAGGCGATGGGCGCTACCCGGACGGGCCGGCCCTGATAGTTGATCTGGGTGGAATCGCCGGAGTACTCAAACTGGCTGACCATATCGCTGAGGGTACCCATCTGACGATCGCCTAAATACTCGGCAGAGGTGCGGTCCAGGGTGGGGATCTCGCTGAAGGAGATCTGGGTCACGTCGTGGGTAAAGTCGCCGTTGTCTACGGAGAGCAGGTCGCGGTAGGCGGTGGCCCGAAGGAGGGGCAGAGACAGCACATTGCCCACTACGGCCGCGGCCAGCAGGGCGATCAGAACCACCAGGACGGGCAGGCAGCGGCTTTTTACAAAAGAGAACCAGGATTTTACTTTTTCCTTGGGGGTGGTTACCACGTCTCTGTGCATTCCACCGGACAGAAGAAAGACGCACACGGTATAGATGATGCACAACAGGATCAGGAAGCTGTAAAACTGGCTGTCGTGGAGGTTCAGGGTGGGCAGGGTGACATAGAAGTAGACAAATCCCACCACGGCGGTGATCAGCAGGCTGAGCAGGGTACGGCCTAAGCCGCTGGAGGGCAGATGAAACTTCTTAGCAGAATGGTCTTTGGACATGATATGCTCCTTTCCGGCCGCTTTCGGGGTGAACCCGAAAGGGAAGTAT
>CAJMQD010000297.1 GCA_905215425.1 uncultured bacterium | reverse complement strand
ATGATCGAGGGCAACCTGCGGCTGGTGCTCAGCGTGGTGCAGCGGTTTGCCCAGCGGGGCGAGAACCTGGACGACCTGTTTCAAGTGGGCTGCATCGGGCTCATCAAGGCCATCGACAACTTTGACCCGGCCCAGGAGGTGCGGTTCTCCACCTACGGCGTGCCCATGATCATCGGCGAGATCCGGCGCTTTCTGCGGGACAACAACGCCCTGCGGGTGAGCCGCAGCCTGCGGGATACGGCCTACCGGGCCATGCAGAGCCGGGAGCAGCTGGAAAAGAAACTGGGCCGGGAGCCGACCGTGGAGGAGATCGCCCGGCAGGCCGGGATGTCCCGCCGGGAAGTGGCGGCGGCTCTGGAATCGGTGGTGGAGCCCATCAGCCTCGAGGAGCCGGTCTATACCGATGGCGGGGACGCCATGTATGTTATTGACCAGGTGCGGGACCCGGACGGTGAGGACAGCTGGATCAGCGGGCTGCAGTTCCGGCAGACCGTGGCCGGACTGACCCCGCGGGAGAAGAAGATCATGGAGCTGCGCTACCTCAAGGGCAAGACCCAGATGGAGGTGGCAAAGGAGATTGGCATCAGTCAGGCACAGGTCAGCCGGCTGGAAAAGGCCGCGCTGGGGCAGTTCCGAACCGGGGAAAAATAACAAAACCGGCGTGCAGAGCCCGGAAAGGGCGGACCGCGCGCCGGTTTACTGTGATATTTTCAGGGAGAGTGTTGATATTTACGGCGGGTAGCCGCTCCGCCCCGCAGATGGCGTTCTGCTTTGTTGCGGGCCAGCACAGCCTGCACCTGAGCGAACAACCCTGGACTGACCGCCCGCAGGCGGGTGGAGACGTCCTTGTGGACGGTGGATTTGCTGCATCCAAAGGCCTGCGCGGCGCCCCGCACCGTGGCGTGGTGCGCGACGATGTATTCGCCCAGCTGGACTGCCCGCTGTTCTGGATCTCCTTTCATGTCCAACGCCTCCCGCCCTGAATTGCTTACTAGAAAATATGCGGCCCGGGGCGGCAATATGTCTGCCGGGGCTTGACATTTGCCCTGCAGCGGATATACTGGAACTGGACATAAAAACAGGGGCGCCGAAAGGCTGAGATCTGCACGTGGCAGAGTACCCTCGAACCTGATCCGGGTAATGCCGGCGTAGGTAGTTTGCGGAAAGTCCGGATTTTTCACAAACAGCCCATGCGCCTGCGGAATGCGGGCGCGTTTTTGTTTTTGTGTACTATTTATTGAGAGAAGAGGAATCTCTATGTCGAAAACCTACTCCAAGACCCGTATCCTGGTGGAGTGCGCTCTGATGATCGCCATTGGCACGGTGCTGTCCAACATCAAGATCTTCACCATGCCCAACGGTGGCTCTGTTACCCTGCTGAGTATGCTGCCGTTCGTGCTGGTGTCGTTCCGTCACGGCGTCAAGTGGGGCCTGTTCACGGGTCTGGTCAATGGCTGCCTGCAGATGCTGCTGGGCTTCTGGGCCCCTCCGACCCCGACGTTCATCTATTTCCTGGGCGAAGTGCTGCTGGACTATCTGGTGGCCTTTATGGCACTGGGCATGGCAGAGCTGTTTGCCCGTCCGTTCAAGAACCGGATGGTCGGCGTGGCCGTGGGTACCGCTGTGGCAGGCTTCCTGCGGTTTATGTGCAGCTTCCTGTCCGGTGTCCTTGTCTGGGGCAACCTGAGCGACGGCCTGAGCGCCTGGACATACAGCCTGGTGTATAACGCCAGCTACATGCTGCCCGAAACGCTCATCACCGTGGTGGGCGCTGTGCTGCTGATCCGTGTTGCACCGCAGATCTTTGACCGCCAGTACGCCAAGGCCTGATGGCATAGGAAACGGAATGAACCATAAAAATCTCCGCCGGAGCTGTAGATGTGCCCTGGCGGAGATTTTTTGTACAAAAAGTTTGTAAAAACCGTTGACAAGTCTGACTTTGCCTGCTATAATTACTAGCGTCG
>CAJMQD010000296.1 GCA_905215425.1 uncultured bacterium | reverse complement strand
ACTGTATTCAACTGGTCGTAAAAATAGTTCTTAATGGTCTGGCTGTCGGCCACATTCGACTTCAGGGACAGTCCAAACTCGTACTGGACCTCCCCCTCGGTGTGGTAATCATACCCCAGAATGGCGGAGCCCTCCCGCTCCACCTGCTGCCGGGCCCGCTCCACCACTGCCTGGTCTGTGACAATGCCGATCTCTTGCCCATCCACATAGACATCGTAACTGGCGGTATACAGGCTGGTGACCGTCATGGCCACGCCAACCGCACCGGCCACACACAGATAGGACACGGGGCCGGCCAGCCGCAGTCCGGCCGCACCCCGGTGGATGCCGTGGATCAGACGGCGGCCGTGAATTCTAATCCACTCTCTGGCCCGGGCCAGGCGGTAGGTCAGATCGCTGTTTTTGATCGCTTCATTCATAGGGCAAATACCTCAAAACCGCCTGCACAGGGCAGGCAGCGAAAAGATTACAAAATGGTTACAAATATACTACCATGTTCCCGGTGTTACGTCAACCCCCCTTCTTTCATTTCCTGAACCGCATAAAAAATCCCCCGCCGCCCCGTGTTAACGGGATGGCGGAGGTGGGTTGTATGGTGTAAGGGATCGGCGGGGGATATTTCGCCCCCGGGCGAGGTACTTTCCAGGGATGGAAAGTACCCAAAGATCCCCGGGTCTGCGGACCCGGACCCGGAGCGCACGTTCAGACCGTGCCCCAAATTTGTTCGGCGCGGGCATAAACTTGGGGCCGTTCCGTTCTCCGCCCGCTGCCGCTCGTGCCGGTCAAATCAGGTGGTCTTTCTTTCCCCATATCGCGCCTCTCGTGTGCCTTGCCTTTTCGACTCCGTTAGAGGTGGCCCGGTGAGGGCACCGGGCCCTACGGTGCTTCGTTGCCCGTAGGGGCGGCCTTCGGCCGCCCGCGGGGGTCATAGGGGGCGGAGCCCCGGGGACCCAAATGCAACCCAGCGTCAGCGGTTGCATTTGGGAGAGGAGGAGCAAGGGAGCGCAGCGAGGGATGCCCACGCCTGGGCGTCCCGAGCGGAGCGTACTTTGCGACGACGAGGGTGGGAGGGTATTCAATTACCCCTTCTTCTTGGACGCCTCGCGCATCCGGTCGCCGTGGTCCAGGATCCGCTTGCGCAGGCGCAGATTCTCGGGGGTACACTCCAGCAGCTCGTCGTCGGCCAGGAACTCCAGGCACTGCTCCAGGCTCATCTGCTTGGGGCTGGTCAGGCGCAGGGCGTCGTCAGAGCCGGAGGCGCGCATATTGGTCAGCTGCTTCTTCTTGCAGACGTTAACGGAAATATCCTCCTGCTTGGGGCACTCGCCCACGATCATACCGGCGTATACCGGGACGCCGGCGCCGATAAACAGGGTGCCCCGCTCCTGGGCGTTGTACAGGCCGTAGGTCACGGCCTCGCCGGTCTCGAAGGCCACCAGAGAGCCGGTGGAACGGCGGCTGATCTCGCCCTTCATGGGGGCGTACTTCTCAAAGACGGAGGCCATGATGCCCTCGCCCTTGGTGTCAGTCAAAAACTCGTTGCGGTAGCCGAACAGACCGCGGGAGGGCACCAGGAACTCCAGCTTCATGCGGTTGCCCGCGGGGGTCATCTCCAGCAGGTCGCCCTTACGGCTGCCGATCTTCTCCATCACCGCGCCCACGCAGTCGGCGGGGACGTCGGTAACCAGACGCTCGATGGGCTCGCACTTCACGCCGTCGATCATCTGATACAGCACACGGGGGGGAGAGACCTGAAGCTCATAGCCCTCCCGGCGCATGGTCTCGATCAGGATGGACAGAGACATCTCGCCGCGGCCGGCCACATTGAAGGAGTCGGTGGAGTTCTCCACCTCGGTCACCCGCAGAGACACGTCCTTCATGGTCTCCCGGAACAGGCGGTCACGCAGCTGACGGCTGGTGACGAACTTGCCCTCCCGTCCGGCGAAGGGGGAGTCGTTCACGGAGAAGGTC
>CAJMQD010000295.1 GCA_905215425.1 uncultured bacterium | reverse complement strand
AAAACGCCGCCCAGAAGACCGGATCTGTGAGGATTTTTGCATAATTTTCAAACCCGACAAAAGAATAGGCCGGCTTGATAAGATTCTTGTTGGTAAAGCTGTAGAAGATGCTGGACATCACCGGATAGAGCAGCAGAAGCAGCACCACCAGCATTGCAGGGAGTATGAAGCAAAAGCCGGTAACTTTTGCTATCATTCGTTTACGGCTTCGCATATTGCCAACCCCTTTCAGAACCACGGCGGGGACAAATATTCGCCCCCGCCGTATCCTGGGTTCCTTGTTTCCTTTTCCGGGCGTCCTTTAGCCGGTTGCAGTTGCAAACAGGTCGTTGAGCTGGTCATTGGCCGCCTTGGCCGCCTGTTCCACCGGCGTGCCGTTGAGTACAATGTCCTGGAACATGTTCTCCACCACCCGCTGATTGGCCAGGATACCGGCCTCCACACAGGGGCCGTATTCCATGCCGACATAAGTGCCGTGACTCAGGGCATCGCTGATGACCTCCATCGCGTGCTGGTACTTCTGAATGGTGGGATCGGCTAGGAAAGCGGGATCATCGGTGATCTCTTTCAGTGCGGGCAGCATACCTACGGGGACGGAGTGCAGGAAGGGGATGTACACGTCGGGCTGGTAGAAATACTCAATGAACGCCTTGCAAATCTCCGGATGCTTGGAGTTCTTCCATACCACCAGGGGCATGTTGTTGACGATGTAGTCGGGCTGGTCTCCCTTGTTGATGGTGGGTACAGGGGCGCAGTCGATATAGTCCATCAGCTCGGGGGTGTTGGACTCCACGCCGCCAATATGGAAACCGGAGTTAAAGTCGAACGCATTCTTGCCCTGGTAGTACAATGTCGCCTGATCCAGAGTATTATAATTGATGGAATCGGCAGGGGAATTATTCTTGTACATATCGGTCCAGAACTTGATCCCCTGTATGGCGGTATCGCTGGTCAGATTGGCTTTGTGCTCGGGCGTCAGCAGCGACTCGCCGTGGCTGCCTACATAGACATCCAGGAAACAGGTGGCGTAGAGGTCGTTGGTGCCCATAGGCACGGAACAGCCATATACGGCGCCGTTCTCGCCCTTGGTGATCGCGGTGGCCGCGGTGTTAAACTCGTCCCAGGTGGTGGGGACCTCCAGATTGTACTTCTCCAGCAGATCTTTGCGGTACCACATGACGAAAGCGTGGGAGTAGATGGGCACGGCGTAGCAGTTGCCGTCGGAGTAGGTCATCTCCTGAAGGGGAGACTCATAGAAGCGGTCCCGGCCGATATCGTCGATCAGATCGTCCAGGGGTATGATGGCATCGGCGTTGATCATCTCCACCACTTGGCCCGCCTGAGCGGTGGACATATCGGGGACGTTGCCGGAGGCCAGACCCGTGGTCCACTTGGTGTAGAAGTCGGCCCAGGAAAAGGTCTCGATATTGATTTTTACCTTGGGATGATCCGTCATGAACTGATCCGCCGCAGCCTGAATGGTCTCCAGCCGGGGACCCTGGGTAAAAGAATGCCAGAACGTGATCTCGCCCTCAAGCTCGTCGGTTTGGGCAGACTGGCTGGCGGAGGGTGCCTGAGTGTCAGGGGTCTGGGAAGAGGGAGTTGAACCGGACGGGCCGCACCCCGTGAGCAGTGTCGCCGCCATCAGGACGGCCAGAAACAGAGACATAGCCTTTTTCATAATTTCCTCCTTCTATCTCGCGCATTGTTTGTGCAAACCGTCTTACAAGTTTATTATAGGAAAGAGCTTCCAAGTTTCATAGACCATAGCTAGCTTAAAATTAGCATAAAACAATCAAAAAACTGTTGTTTTAACATCAGGTCTACTCCCGGGATGCCTTTCTGTATTGGTTGGGTGAGACACCGAACACCGATTTGAACATGCGGGCAAAATAGTTCTGGTCGTCAAAGCCCAGCTCGTATGCAATGGTGGAGACCCGGTCATTCGTCACCAGCAGGCGGCGGGCCGCCGT
>CAJMQD010000294.1 GCA_905215425.1 uncultured bacterium | reverse complement strand
AAAAACGCTCAAATTGCATCGTAAAAAAATGTGACAAGAAGTTTTTGCGGGAAATACAGCAATTCCTGCAAAAACTTCTTGCATTTTTCTGCGGGAAAAGCTATGATATACGATGGAAAAATAAGAATTCCCATTATGGGAATACAGAGGTAAAGAAGGACGGGTCAAACATGAATCGAGACATTCTTGCGGTGATTCAGGAGAATATGCCCACTTTTTCAAAGGGGCAGCGGAGAATCGCCAATTATATTTTGGAATCCTATGACAAGGCGGCTTTCATGACAGCCAGCAAGCTGGGCAAGATCGTGGGCGTGAGCGAGTCTACGGTGGTGCGTTTTGCTGCGGAGCTTGGGTATGACGGCTATCCAAGCATGCAGAAATCCCTGCAAAAAATGATTCGCCGCCGCTTGAATTCTGTGCAGCGGATCGAGGTGTCCAATGATCGGATCGGCGACCACGATATTCTGTCTACGGTTTTGCAGTCTGACATGGAGAAGATCCGCTTGACCCTGGAAGCGGTGGATCACAACAGCTTTGAGCTGTCGGCCGATGCAATTGTTTCCGCCCGGCGTATTTATATTATCGGTGTGCGCTCTGCCGCCGCTATTGTCACGTTTTTGAGCTTTAATATGCACCTGATCTTCGACAACGTGATTACCGTATCCACTAATACGGTCAGCGAGATTTTCGAGCGTCTGATCCGGGTGGGTCCGGAGGATGTGGTCATCGGCATCAGCTTCCCCCGATACTCCCGCCGGACGGTAGAGGCCATGCGCCTGGCCCGGGACCGCGGAGCGACCACCATCGCCATTACGGATAGTGACGCATCCCCACTGGCGCCCATTGCAACCCATATGCTGAAGGCACGCAGCGACATGGTGTCGTTTGTAGACTCTCTGGTGGCCCCTCTTAGCCTGGCCAATGCCCTGCTGGTAGCGGTGAGCCGCCGGAAGAGCAGCGAACTCTCCAATACGTTCCAGACTTTGGAGAAGATCTGGGACGAGTACGGCGTCTACGAGAAGCCCCAGGATGAGGAATGATGGCTGAGACACTGATTGTTGTGGGCGGCGGAGCGGCAGGAATGATGGCCGCAATTACCGCCGCAGAGCGGGGAACTCACGTGACACTGCTGGAGCGGAATCCCAAGGTGGGCCGCAAACTGTACATCACCGGCAAGGGCCGGTGCAACGTGACCAACCACTGTACCCCCCAGCAGGTGCTGGAGTCTGTCCCCAGGAACGGCCGGTTTCTCTACGGAGCCATGAGCCGCACCACTCCTGCTGACGTAGAGAAGTTTTTTACCGACCTGGGCGTGCCCTTAAAGGTAGAGCGGGGCAACCGGGTGTTCCCTCAGTCCGACCGGGCGGCGGATATCATCGATGCTCTGTTCCTGCGGCTGAAAAAGCTGAACGTGCGGGTCGTTCAGGACAGGGCGGCCCGCCTGATGACGGACGAGGGCCGCGTCACCGGAGTGGAGGGGGCGCGCGGCACCTATCCCGGGACCGCTGTGATCCTGGCCACCGGCGGGGCCTCCTATCCCGCCACCGGTTCCACGGGGGACGGTTACCAGCTGGCGGAGGAAGTGGGGCACACCATTATCCCGCCCAAGCCCTCGCTGGTACCTCTGGAGTCTGCGGACCCCTGCTGCCCACAGATGCAGGGGCTGGCTCTGCGGAATGTGATGCTGCGGGTAAAAAACAAAAAGAACAAGGTGGTCTATCAGGAACAGGGTGAGCTGCTGTTCACGCACTTCGGCCTGTCCGGGCCGCTGATTTTGTCTGCCAGCGCCCATATGCGGGATTTTGACAAAGACAGCTATCGCTGTCAGATCGACGTGAAGCCGGCTCTGGACGAACAGACCCTGGACGCCCGCCTGGTGCGGGAACTGGCTGAGAACGCCAACCGGGATTTACAAAACATGCTGGGCTCGCTGGTGCCCCGGCTCATGGTGCCGGTGCTGGTCCAGCGCTTGGGAATTTCCGGCGAAAAG
>CAJMQD010000293.1 GCA_905215425.1 uncultured bacterium | reverse complement strand
GAGGCCGCTGTCAAGCGCATGATCCTGTACAAGTAAGAGAAGGGGAGGAAACGAACAATGGCACGTGTTAAGGGCGCGATGATGACGCGCAAGAGAAGAAATAAGACCCTGAAGCTGGCCAAGGGCTATTGGGGCTCCAAGTCCAAGCACTACAAGATGGCCAACCAGGCTGTTATGAAGTCCGGTGTTTACGCCTATACCGGCCGTAAGCTGAAGAAGCGCGACTTCCGTCAGCTGTGGATTACCCGTATCAACGCCGCCTGCAAGATGAACGGCATGAACTACTCCACCTTTGTGAACGGCCTGAAGAAGTCCGGCATCGTCATCAACCGCAAGATGCTGGCCGAGCTGGCCGTGAACAACAAGGAGGCCTTTGCTCAGCTGGCAGAGACCGCCAAGAAGGCTCTGGCCTGAATTTGATACACAAAAATACCGTCCGGTGTTGCCGGGCGGTATTTTTATGGCCATGCGGGTTGACCAATGTCCGCCGATAGGATACAATAGACGGGCTGACCGGGCCCGGCCCGGAATTTGAATGCATTAAGGAGTGTATTCCATGTACACTGTCCATGAATTATACGATCTGACCCACACCCAGGCGGCCCCTCTGCTGAAGAAGGTCACATACCCCTGGGAAGCTCTGGAGGAGATAGGGGCGTTCATCCTGTCCCTGGGGGAGACGCTGTCCGCTGAGGACTACGACCACCCCGCAGACGATGTGTGGATCGCCAAGTCGGCTGTTGTGGCGCCCACGGCCAGCATCACCGGCCCCTGCATCATCGGCCCGGAGACTGAGGTCCGTCAGTGTGCGTTCATCCGGGGCAAAGCTCTGGTGGGAGCGGGCTGTGTGGTAGGCAACTCCACCGAACTGAAAAACGTGATCCTGTTCGACAAGGTCCAGGTTCCTCACTACAACTATGTTGGAGACTCTATTCTGGGCTTTAAGGCCCATATGGGGGCGGGCAGCATTACCTCTAACGTAAAGAGCGACAAAACCCTGGTGGTCATCCGCGATGGGGAGGAGGCCGTCCCCACCGGCCGGAAAAAGGTGGGGGCCATGCTGGGTGATGGCGTAGAGGTAGGCTGCAACACCGTGATGAACCCCGGAACGGTCATTGGCCGGGGCAGCTCGGTCTACCCCTTGTCATGTGTTCGGGGTACTGTACCCGCAAAGAGTATTTTTAAGTCTCAGGACTGTATTGTAGAGAAGAGTGAGTAAGTGGCTGTGAAGAAACAAGTTGCAATTTTGGAGGCGGCCATATCCTGCGGATCGCCGACCAGAGGAACAGAGTTTGCCTATGACGCCCTGATGGACTGCGGACTGGCCGAGGTTTTTCCCGGCTGTGCTGCCGTCCCTATGGAGAAGCTGACGCCCTGCCGGCAGTATCCGCCCCATTTGAAACATCTGGATACTGTTATGACCGTGAATCGCCGCCTGAGAGCCAATGTCCTCTCCGCCCTGGAGCAGGGACAGTTCCCCCTTGTGATCGGCGGGGACCACTCCATCGCGATGGGGTCTTTGGCTGCCCTGGGGGAGTTCTATGGAGCAGAGGAACTGGCAGTGGTGTACATTGACGCCCATGCGGATATCAACACGGAGGCAACTTCGCAGTCTGCCTGCATCCACGGCATGGATCTGGCGGCGGCCTGCGGCCTGTGCTGTGATGAGCTCACCGTGGGAAAGAATCGGGTGAATCTGCTGGGGGAGAATCTGCATATCATTGGCGGACGCAGCATTGACGATCCGGAGTGGGGCATTATGGAACAGCAGGGAGTCCACCTTTATAGCGCCGAGGAAATTCAAGCCTGCGGACTGGACCATGTGCTGGAGCGGGTGATCCCCCGGGTGAAGGGGAAACGGGTGCATATCAGCTTTGATGTGGACAGTCTGGATCCGTCAGAGTTTCGGGCCACCGGCTATCTGATTCCCGGCGGTCTGACCTTTGCACAGGTGCGGAGAATCATCAAGGAAGTGACAGATACGGGAAGTCTGGTCAGCTTCG
>CAJMQD010000292.1 GCA_905215425.1 uncultured bacterium | reverse complement strand
AAGGAGTAGGCCATGCCGCCGCCAATGATGATGGTATCGGCAATCTCCAGCAGATTGTTGATCACGCCGATCTTAGAGGACACCTTGCTGCCGCCCAGAATGGCCACCAGGGGGCGCTTGGGATTGGCCAGCGCACCGCCCAGCACCTCCAGCTCCTTCTGGATCAGGAAACCGGACACGGCGGGCAGGTAGGCAGCCACACCGGCGGTGGACGCGTGGGCGCGGTGGACGGCGCCAAAGGCGTCAGACACATACAAGTCGGCCATAGAGGCCAGCTTCTTGGCCAAATCAGGGTCGTTCTTAGTCTCACCCTTTTCGAAGCGGGTGTTCTCCAGCAGCAGGATCTGGCCGGGCTTCAGGGCGGCGGCCTTAGCCATGGCGTCCTCGCCCACCACGTCGTGGGCGAAGATGACCTCCTGCCCCAGCAGCTGGCTCAGCCGCTGAGCCACGGGGGCCAGGCTCAGCTTAGCCAGGGACTTTTTCCAGCTCTCCTCAGTCAGAGAGGCGGGATCCTTGCCCTTCTCGGTCTGCTTTTTCACATAGGACTCGAAGGTGGCGTTGGGCTTGCCCATGTGGGAGCAGGCAATGACTGCCGCCCCCTGCTCCAGCAGGTAGCGGATGGTAGGCAGGGCGGCCACGATGCGCTTGTCATCGGTGATGGCCCCGTCGGCCATGGGGACATTGAAGTCGCAGCGCAGCAGGACCTTCTTGCCCTTTACATCTACGTCCTTCACGGTTTTCTTGTTGTAGTTCATAAGAAGTAAACTCCTTTCAGCTAAATAGGCGGGTGGAAAGGAAAATGCTTTACATGGGGCGGGCCATCTCTCCTACGCCGGACAGATCGGGGAAGCCCTGCTGGCGCAGCGCCTCATAGGTCAGTACGGCCACAGAGTTGGCCAGATTCAGACTGCGGGCGTCTGGCCGCATGGGGATACGGATGCACCGGTCGTAGTACCGCTCCCGCAGGTCACGGGGCAGTCCGGCGGTCTCCTTGCCGAAGAACAGCCAGCAGTCCGGGCGGAACTGGGCCTGGGTATAGTCCCGGGGGGCCTTTGTGGTTGCCAGCCACAGGTCGGGGTCCGGATGGGCCTGAAAGAAGGCATCCAGACTGGGGTAGGTGGTGATGTCCACCATAGACCAGTAATCCAGACCGGCGCGCTTTACCGCCCTCTCGCTGATACTGAACCCGAGGGGTTCGATCAGGTGCAGACGGCTGTGGGTGGCAGCACAGGTGCGGGCGATGTTGCCGGTGTTTTGCGGAATCTCCGGCTCAACCAAAACAATATTCAACACAGGGCTACCTCCCAGTATACAATACATCGGCTAATATTGTAGCTTAAAATGGATGGAAATTCAACAGGTAATTCGTCGAAAAAACGCAAAAATATTATGAAATCACAACTGACGAGGGGCAAATGACAACTTTTCGGCAAGGAAAACCTTTAGGCAGGCGTTACGACGGGAGATTCGCCCTCAAAAGACGGCTTGATGGCCCTAAGGCGGGAATAAAAGATGCCCAAAGAGAAGCAAAGAAAGGCGTGGGGCGGAAAAAATGCAGACAGTGCTTTTCCAAGGGGGGAGACTGTGGTATAATCGGGGTGTCCTAAACAGAGATGACCGGCGGAACTTGGTAGAAATCACCAATGTTCTGCCAAATCAAAAGCAGGCCCGCCCGGAGCCGCGGCGGAGCAATGGGAAAAAGGAGCGATAAGATATGATCATTCGTTGGAACGGACACTCCTGCTTTACGGTGGAAACCGCCCAGGGGACTGTGGTGCTGGATCCCTATGCCCCTGATTCGGTGCCCGGACTGCCGGCTCTGGACTTGAAGGGGGACGCCGTTCTGTGCAGTCATGGGCACGCGGACCACAGCGCGGCGGACCAGGTGACCCTGTCCGGCGGGACCTGTGCGGTGGCGGTAGAGGAGATCCCCTGTTACCACGATAAGGTGCAGGGGGCCAAGCGGGGCCCCATACGACAGGCGGCGCGCCAAAACCCCCCCCGGG
>CAJMQD010000291.1 GCA_905215425.1 uncultured bacterium | reverse complement strand
TGGAGTTCAGACGTGTGCTCTTCCGATCTGGCCCTTCAGGCCAGCCTGCTGCCCATTCTGTATGTGGGTATTTTCTCCAGCGCTTTGGCTTATACCTTCCAGATCCTGGCTCAGAAGGACTCCAATCCGGCCGTGATCTCTCTGCTGCTCAGTCTGGAATCTGTGTTTGGAGCCGTGTCCGGAGCGCTGTTCCTGCAGGAGCGGATGACACTGCGGGAGTATTTCGGTTGTGCCCTGGTGCTGGCGGCCGTCCTGCTGTCTCAGATGGATCTGACCGGCTGCCAGGCGAAACGGAAGCAAAAAAACGAGGGACCTGAGCTGATCTGAGCGGAATCGAAAACAAAAATAAGCCAGACAGTTGAAAGCAAAACTGCTGTTTTCAACTGTCTGGCTTTTATTGCAGCAGGAACAGGACCTGCTTTGCCTGAAAGAGTTACTCCGCCAGGGGATTGGGGCGATAGCCATCCATTAAGGCGTCGTTTTCCATGATGAATGGGCGGGCGGTATCCTGCCCCCATTCCGTGTCGTACTTTTCCATCAGATAGTCGCTGAGCTCGGTCCGGTTCTGAAATTTGACCAGGCGGTACGGCTCCTGAAAGGCGACCTTTTCAATGAAATAGAGGGTGTTATCCTGGGCGGGCAGCAGCAGGCCAACATGGCCGATAAAAAGGGTGTTGTCTGTGTCGGAAAAACGGTCGTGGAGGACAACGGAAATCAGACGGGCGGCGGAGCTGTCTGAGAAGGTGACGCCGCGGGACTGCCAACAGGCTTGAAGGGCTTTTACCTGTGCGGCCGTCTCTGTGCTGTCCGCAGCCGCAGCCGGGGCAAAGAGAGCGCAGAACGGGGCGGTACCGCTGCCGCAGAGAACGGCGGGATCTGCGGCAAGAGTTTCAAGATCCAAGAAGAGGGAGTCCTCTCCCTGGATGTCCGGCTGGTCGTCGCCGGCTGTCATAAAGCCGCCGAACAGGCTGAACGCCGTAATGCGGCAGTTGTAGCTGGCGAAACTTCCGTTATGCGCTGCCCAGTAATCCTGCATCTCGTAGGGGTCGTATTTGATGTCAGTGGGGGCGGCACTTTCAAAGCCGTCGGTCAGCCATTCGCCTTTTACACTGGTGTTAAACTGCTCCACGCGGTCAAGAAGGGCCTTGCTGCGCTGATCCTCGATCCCATTTTCGGCCAGCAGTTCTGCCAGCAGATCCCGGGAAGCCTGGTCGGTCAGGTTGGAATACTCCACCGTTTTCAGCGGAGGCTGCGTGGGAGCGGGCGGTGTCTGCGCCTGACAGCCGGACAAAGCGGCAGAAATTACAAGAATAGACGCGGCACACAGTGCGGCTGGTGATAGAAAAGTTGCTTTTTTCATAGATGGCTCCCTCGGTTTGTAATAAATATAATGGTTCCGAGAACATGAATTCGGCGGAAAAGAAGAACTGATCAAAGCATCAGGAGATCATAGATATAGCCTGTGCAGATCGGTCCGCTTCATACAATTGCCGCTGGAAGGTACATGGGGTTTGGCATAAACGGCCCTCATTTTACCATGGAAGCGATGGGAAATCAAGATTTTTGATTGGCAGGCTGATATCATATAAGGCGCCGCAGAAGTTACATGCTTCTGCGGCGCCTTTGTTGTGTTTTTTCATTTTAATGCGGCTGGATGGCCTAAAACGGCTTACGGGCTGCACCGTCCATCACGTAGTTGGCCAGGGTCGTGATGTCGTATACAGGCAGACCGGTGGCCTCGTGGATCGCTTTCGCATAGGGCGGCATATTGGTGCATTCAAGGACGATGGCGCCTACATTGGGGTGCTCAGCCACCATATTCCTGGCCTGATCCACCATTTCCTGCTGGGCAAGTTCAAAGTTCAGGTCGGTGTTGTCGTCCACAAAAATATGGTAGAAATGGGTCCCCTGCATCCCGTAAATCACCTTATCGACCCGGTCGAGCCCCACGCCCTTGAAATGGCGTTCGGTCAGCTTTTCACTGTTGGCGGTGAGAATGCCCAAGACCTTTCCCGCCGGCA
>CAJMQD010000290.1 GCA_905215425.1 uncultured bacterium | reverse complement strand
TGGCTGGCCCCTGTGCAGGTCAAGGTGCTGCCCGTGACCGACCGCGCTTTGGAGTATGCCCAGAGCATCTCCGCCAAGCTGGATGCCGCCGGCTACCGCCCGGAGGTGGACGACCGCAACGAGAAGATCGGCAAGAAGATCCGCGAGGCCACTCTGGAGAAGGTGCCCTACATGCTGGTGGTGGGCGACCGGGATATGGAGAACGGCACCGTGTCCGTCCGCAAGCGCTCCGGCGAGGATCTGGGCGCTATGACCTACGAGCAGTTCTGTGCTCTGCTGAAGGAAGCCGTGGACGCCAAGGTCATTGAGTAAATCAGAATCATAATCATAAGACTGAGCCCCGCCCTTATGGGCGGGGCTCAGTCTTATGGACAAAAAACAGGGTCTTTCCCGCCGTGAGGGAAAGACCCTGTTTATCAATCTTGATTCTCTTCCCGGTCCTCGTCTTTCAGCACCCGCACTTGGATCTCCAATACCCGGCGGTGCTCCACCTTGGTGACGGTGACATCCAGACCCTCGGCTTGGAAGCGGTCCCCGGGCTCGGGCACCCGGCCTACCTGCTCTAACACCCAGCCGGAGACGGTGGCGGCTTCGCAGCTGCCCTTCACCTGGAACAGGTCGTACATATCGTCCAGATTGGCGGAGCAGGCGATGAGGTAGCTGCCGTCTGCCTGCTTCTGGAAGGTTTCGATCACCTCGTCGTGTTCGTCCCAGATCTCGCCCACCAGCTCTTCAATGATATCCTCCAAGGTGACGATGCCCTCGGTGCCGCCGTACTCGTCTACCACTACGGCCATGTGGGCCTTGCTCCGCTGCAAAATGCGCAGCAGCTCGGAGATCTTGGCGGTGCCGGTGGTGTACAGCACGGGAGTTTTGATCAGATTCAGGCGGTCTTCCTTTCGGCTGCGGGCCTGATAGAAGTCTTTTTCGTGGATGACGCCCACGATGTTGTCAATGGTGTCGTGATAGACAGGCAGGCGGGAATAGCCGCTTTCAGTGAACAGAGCAGCGGCCTGGTCCATGGTGGCATCATCTTCTACGGCGACCAGATCCACCCGGGGAGTGAGGATCTCGCTCACCTCCATATCGTTAAAGGCGATGGCGTTGCGGATCAGGTCGCTTTCGTGCTCGTCCAGGCCGCCCTCGGTCTGGGCCTGATCCACCATGCCCACCAGTTCCTCCTCGGTGATGGCGTTGTCGTCGCTGCTGTGGAACAGCAGAGAGATCAGCTTCTTCCACTGGGTGAACAGGAAGTTCAGGGGCGTCAGAATCACCAGGAAGAATTTCAGAAGCGGCAGGGAGGACATGGCCCAGGACTCGGGAGACTCCTTGGCCAGACTTTTAGGGGTAATCTCGCCGAAAATGAGGATGACCACCGTCAGGATGATGGCGGACAGGGCGGGGCCCCACTCCTGACCCATCAGCTCGATGAACAGCACGGCGCTGATGGTGGTAGCCGCGTTGTTGACGATATTGTTGCCAATGAGAATCGTGGAGAGGAGTTTGTCGTAATCCTCTGCCATCGCCAGGGTTTTAGCGGCCCGCAGGTCGCCGTCATCCGCTTTGCTTTTCAGGCGGATGCGATTCAGGGATGTAAAGGCGGTCTCTGTGGCGGAGAAATAGGCGGACATGGCCACCAGGATCAAAAGGGCGACGATCATTCCTATACTGCTGCTGTCCATTTGGGACGAATCAACTCGGCTTTCTTCATAGATTTGTCCGGCTCCACGGAGGGCGGACATAAATTCTGGAATAATTAAAGTGCAGTATACCATAGGCCGGTAATAAATGCAAGTAACGAAAGTGTTACTGTGTCGCCGCGGGGGCCCCGGGAGCTGGGCGGCAAAAGCAACACCCCGGCCGACTGGTCGGTGTTCATAAGGCAGCGAACAGCCACAGCAGCTTGCACTGCCGTGGCTGTTCTTGTAGTTTATCCGGCCATATGATAATATAGAGCCGAACAGACCTGCAAATCGGAATTTATAAAGGAGAATATTGATGAAACTATTTTTATGTTCGCACTT
>CAJMQD010000289.1 GCA_905215425.1 uncultured bacterium | reverse complement strand
ACAATATCCAACACACTTTTCCCATTACAACAGAAAGGACAGGTCAACATGAAACTGACTGGCGGCTACACCAATTATGGGCAGGACATCGGCATTCTTATGCTGGACACCATTTTTCCCCGTATCCCCGGCGATATCGGCAACGCCTTAAGCTATCCTTTCCCTGTACGGTATAAAGTTGTAAAAGACGCTTTCTGCGAGCGGATCATGGGCGACCAGGTGGATGAAGAACTCCTGGCCCCCTTTATCAAGGCCGCTCAGGAGCTGGAGGCCGAGGGCTGCAAGGCCATCACCACCAGCTGTGGCTTTCTGGCCGGCTTTCAGCGCAAGCTGGCCGATTCCGTCCATATCCCTGTCTTTACCTCCGGCCTGATCCTGGTGCCTCTGGTGTGGTCCATGATCAACCACGACCAGACCATCGGCATCTTCACCGAACGCGCCGCCCATCTGGGGGAGTATCATTTCAACCAACTGGGCTGGTCCTCCAAGGACATCCCCGTCCATGTCACCGGGATGCTGGAGGATTCCCCCTTCCCCGCCCTCTTCATCGGCAATCAGATGTCTGAAGACCGCGAGGTTTTGGAGGCCTGCATGCTCGAAATGACGGAGCGTCATATGCGGGAACACCCGGACACCGGCGCCATCGTCTTTGAATGCACCAACTTCGGCCCCTTCTCCCAGAAGGTGCAGGAGATCGCCAAGGTGCCTGTGTTCGGAATCAACCAGCTTTTGGAGTGGATGCAAAGCTGCGTGAACCTGCGGTCCTATTACTGACACTTGACACAGCAGTGTCCTGCGGGGGATAATAGTGGGAAAGGGCATCTGTCCTTCCCACTATTATATAAAGGAAAAGAAGAGAGCTGCTATGAACCAGTTTGAACGCACCTATGCCAACCAGCAAGACGCCTTTTCTCTGCTGTATTACCACCTGGCCCAGTCCGTCTGCCAGAAGCTTGGTCCCGACGAAGGAAAAACCGTGGTCCGCCGCGCTTTGGAAGAAACCGGCACCGCTTTGGGTACAAAGTTTCGCAATCTCCATACAGAGCAGGAATTGAACACCAATCTTACCACCCTTTTCAATCCCGGTTACGGCATCCCCCGCGATCCCCGGGTCTGGGACTGTGACCAGGAGTGGTATGAGGAATCCCGAATCTGGGAGGTCTATACCTGCCCCATGGCTCAGCTGTGGGAGCAGCAGGATCCGCAGGCTTCTGCCCTGGGGGCTCTGTACTGCGCCTGCTACTACCCCGCCCTTCTGAAGGCCTACACGCAGGGGCTGGCCAGCATAGAACTCAGCCACTGTCTGGCCAGCGGAGACGACTGCTGCCATCTGGCCGCCGCACTCCCGTCTGCGGGCATGGACGGCCAGCAGAAATGGGCCTGTTTCGGCCATAAGGACGGCCCTGAGGACAAGGATTTTCAGCCCACCGATTTTTCCGAGTATATTTGCAGCCAGATGCTGGCCTTTACCAAGGCCCTCTGCGAAGCAGGGCATACAGACGCGGTCACCCGTGGTCTGAAGGCATTCGCCCAAGCCCTGACAGAGGAGCAGCGCATTGACCTGCCCCTCCCCGACGGAGAGGAAATTCCTTGGCCCTCTCAAGCTCTGCAGCAGCTTTTTACAGACTGCGTTCTGACAGAAGCTCTCTGATCTAACCCCGTTTCCCTTGCCCCGCTTTCAGCACACAATCGGTATTGGCCTTAAATAATTGAATAATGGTTAGGAGGCGCCCCATGGAAAAAACCTTAGGAATCCTGATGCTTGACACAAAGTTCCCCCGTATTCCCGGCGATGTAGGCAACCCCAAAACCTTCGATTATCCCATCCGAAAGCTGATCGTAGAGGGGGCAAATCCCCAATCCGTGGTCATGAAAGCGGACCCAAACTTATTGGAACCCTTTCTCCGCGCCGCCCGGCAGTTGGAGGCCGAGGGCGTCACCGCCATCACCACAAGCTGCGGCTTCCTTGCTATGTTTCAGAAGGAGGTTGCCGCAGCGGTAAACATCCCTGTGTTCTGCTCCTCCCTGCTCCAG
>CAJMQD010000288.1 GCA_905215425.1 uncultured bacterium | reverse complement strand
GTACCGGAGACCTGGTTCACCGCCTGGGGCTCTCTCTTTGAATGCCTGAGTCTGGAGCCCAGGGATACCCTGCTGATCCGGGGCGGCACCTGTGCCCTGGGCTATGCGGCCATCCAGATCGCCAAGGCGCTGGGCTGCCGCGTCATCGCCACCACCCACCGGGAGGGCAAGCTCCCCCTGCTGGCGGAGGCGGATGAGGCCCTGCTGGACACGGGGACGATGGCGGGCCGGGTGTCCGGGGTGACCAAGGCCCTGGAGCTGGTGGGGCCCAGAACTCTCCGGGATACCCTGGGCTGTATGGAAAAGGGCGGCGTAGTGTGCAGCACTGGAATCTTGGGCAGGGTGTCTGTTTTGGACGGGTTTGACCCCATCAAGGATATTCCCAACGGGGTGTATCTCACCGGCTTTTTCAGCAACTATCCCACCCAGCCGGTGATGGACGCCATCTTTTCCTTTCTTCGGGATCACCGCCTCAAGCCCCATGTGGGCGCGGCCTTTGACCTGGCCCACATCGCCGACGCCTGCGCGGCCCAGGACAGCGGAACAGTGAACGGAAAGATCGTGGTCACGGTCTGAGCAACAGGAGGAAGTTCAAATGGGAATGGAAGAACGGATGCGCTTTCAAACAGCCTGGGGAAAAGCGGACCCGATAGGCCGGCTATACATCACCATTCAGGATGCGGACGCTGTGATCATCGGCGCGGGGGCCGGACTCTCCACTTCGGCGGGATTCGTTTATGATGGAGAGCGGTTTGAGAGGTATTTCAAGGACTTTGAGGAGAAGTACAGCTTTCACGATATGTATTCCGGGGGATTTTACCCCTACAACACAGCCGAGGAGCACTGGGCCTACTGGAGCCGGTACATCTGGGTCAACCGCTATATGGACGCGCCCAAGCCGGTCTATCAGAAACTGCTGAGGTTGGTGCAGAACAAGGACTATTTTGTGCTCACCACCAATGTGGATCACTGCTTTCAAAAGGCCGGCTTTGATAAAAAGCGGCTGTTCTACACCCAAGGCGACTACGGCCTGTTCCAGTGCTCTGAACCCTGCTGTCAGGAGACCTGGGAGAACAGGAGGGCCATTCAGGACATGATGGAGTTTCAGGAGAATATGCGCATCCCCACCGAGCTGATCCCCCGCTGCCCCAGGTGTGGAAAGCCCCTGACCATGAACCTGCGCTCCGATGACAAGTTCGTGCAGGACGAGGGCTGGTACCGGGCCGCGGGCCGATATGAGGACTATCTGCGGCGGCACCAGCACGGGAAGATCCTCTTCCTGGAACTTGGTGTGGGCTATAATACGCCTGTGATCATCAAATATCCCTTCTGGAAGATGACCTTGCAGAACAGGCAGGCCATCTACGCCTGTGTGAACCGGGGTCAGGCTATATGCCCGGCTGATCTGCGCCGGCAGGCCGTCTGCATCGACGGGGACATTGACATGGTTCTGGATAAGCTTTTGGTGACTCTGTCACCGCAGACAAGTCAGGAAAATCACGCCTTTCATGCGGGATCTATAATACGGCTATAAATGGATTGCGGCCATGTCTATGTGCCTCACGATCAAACATATATTACTTGCCCTGGCTGCGTCTGGTATTCCTTTGGAGGTGCCGCAATGAATCGAAGGGAACAGCTTCAATACCTCAATCAATTTCTTTTGGCCGAGATGCCCCAGTTTCAGGAGCAGGCAGATGCCGTCCCGGATGACGATATTTCTCAGAGGAGGCTTCTCCGCTCCCTGATGAATGTTCGTCCGCCCTTGCCGCTTTCTCCTGACTTCTTGAAAGTTCAAGACGCTCTGCTCTCTGCAGAGGCTTTGGAAAAGGGCATCGTCGATGCAGATAGGCTCCCACCTGTTTCAAGCGATCCTCGGCTGGCAATTTGGCAGGGGGACATCACCCGGCTGCGGACAGACGCCATTGTAGACGCAGATAATTCGGCCTTGTTGGGGTGCTTTGTTCCCTGCCACGGCTGTATTGACAATGCCATCCACTCGGCGGCAGGGCTTCAGCTCCGGGATGAATGCTACCGACT
>CAJMQD010000287.1 GCA_905215425.1 uncultured bacterium | reverse complement strand
CGGCGATGTGGATAACGACGATGCAGACCTCGAAGATACGGGCGACCAGGGTGGACAGTGCGGCGCCCCGCACGCCCATGGGGGCGACCCCTAAGTTCCCACAGATAAATACCCAGTTCAGGAAGGTGTTCAGGCTCATGGAGGCCATCAGGATGTACATGCCCAGCTGGGGCTTTTCCATGCTGCGATAGGCGGCAATATACATCATCGTAAAGCTGTTGAAGAAGCAGGACAGGGCGGCCAGGTCGCCATACTGCGCGGCGGTGGCGATAACCGAGGGCTCGTTGCCGAACAGGGAGAGGAATTCCAGCGGGAACAGGTTCATGATCAGGGCGAACAGAGCGGTGACCACTGCTACGATCCACATGCCGGCGCCCATGACCCGGCTGATGGACTGGCGGTCCTGTTTGCCCCAGTACTGACTGATGAGGATGGAAGAACCGCTCTGTGCGCCGAAAATAAACATATTTACCGCCCGGATGGGGATGTTGGCCAGAGTAACGGCGGCCATGGGGGCCTCGCCCAGCAGGCCCACCATAAACGTGTCGGCCATACTGAGGGTACTGGTGATCAGGTTCTGCATCACAATGGGGGCGGCCAGGACAGCGACCTCTTTATAAAAGCCGGGCTCGCGCTTCATATAGGAAAACACAGCGTAAACTCTCCTTTTAATCGGATAATCAGTTTGATTTATGTTGAATTCAACAGCCAGCAGATCCGCTGAGGCACATAAGAGGGATAGGAATCAGGACAGGGAGGTGAACAGCTGCTGCTGGGCCTGGGCCAGAGCCTGGACCAGCGCGTCGATGTCCTCCCGGGTGGTGTCGTAGGAGAAGCTGACCCGCAAAACGCCGTCCAACACTTTTTTTGGCAGTCCCAGACTGGCATACACATGGCTGGCCTTGCCCCGGTGACAGGCGGAACCGGAGGACACATAGACCCCACGGTCGCTGAGGAACCGGACCAGTACCTCGCTCTTATACCCGGGCAGGGAGATGGACAGGATGTGGGGCGCTGTTCCGCTGCCCACCCGTACTACGCCGGGGACGGTGCCGGTCAGCCGTTCTATGGCGTAGTTTTTCAGCTCTGCCATGTGGGCCAGGTCGCGGTCCAGGGTGGCGCGGCCCAGCTTGGCGGCGGCGGCGAAGGCGGCTAACTGTCCGGTGGCCTCGGTGCCGGAGCGCATCCCGCCTTCCTGGCCGCCCCCCAGGACGAAGGGGGGCAGACGCAG
Source organism: uncultured bacterium (assembly GCA_905215425.1). Taxonomy (GTDB): domain Bacteria; phylum Bacillota; class Clostridia; order Oscillospirales; family Oscillospiraceae; genus Lawsonibacter. Next base: position 825 of record CAJMQD010000287.1, on the reverse strand, counting down.
CCCCTTTCGGATATATAGCCCGCCGATGCCTTTGGGGGCGTGGATCTTATGCCCACTGACAGAGAGCAGGTCTACCCCCAGCTTGGCGGGGGTGAAGGGGACCTTTAAGAAGCCCTGGACTGCGTCGCAGTGGAACAGCGCGGGCGCGCCGGAGCGGCGCACAGCCTTTACCGCCTCCGCCACAGGCAGGACGGAGCCCAGCTCGTTGTTCACCAGCATCATGGACACCAGAATGGTGTCCGGCCGCAGGGCGGCGGTCAGGTCGGCCACGGAGATGTTCCCCTCTTTGTCCGGAGTGAGGTAGGTGACCTCGTACCCCTGACGCTCCAGTTGGCGGCAGGGCTCCAGCACGGCGGCGTGTTCATAGGCAGTGGTGATGATATGGTTTCCTTTTCGCCGGTTCAGGTTGACTCCGCTGAAAATGGCCCAGTTGTCCCCTTCGGTGCCGCAGGAGGTGAAAAAGAACTCCTCGGGCGCGCAGCCCAGGGCGGCGGCCACATCGGCCCGCCACAGCTTGACCTGTCCGGCGGCTTGGCGGCCCAATTCATATTGGGCGGAGGGATTGCCCCAGCCCTGCTCCATGGCCTGTACAGCGGCCTGAACGGCCTCTGGGCGAACAGGGGTGGTAGCGGCATTATCCAGATAGTGCAGCATGGATGGTCCCACCTCGAATAGTCAAAGTGACTGCTATTTTATACTTATAAAAAAAGAAAGTCAAGCCAGCCGCTCAAAGTACAATGCGGGCGTCTGCATCGCAGACGCCCGCATTCCAGGCTGCCGAAAAAGTCCTTCCGCCCAAAGGATTCGGAGGGAAGGATAGTTGGA
>CAJMQD010000286.1 GCA_905215425.1 uncultured bacterium | reverse complement strand
GTCGTAGACCGACTTGGTGATGCCATCCCCGTTGAAGGCGTTCTGGTCGCCGGTCACCAGTAGGTCGCACATCAGATAAATGATGTCCCGGCTGGTGAAGTGCGCTCCGGCCTCCTCGTTGTAAGACTCGGAAAACCGCTGGACCAGATTCTCGAAGATGTAGCCCATATCCACGGCACTGATTTTCTCCGGACTCATATCCGCCTTGTCAGAGCAGAAGTCCACGATCACCTGATAGAGCAGGCCAGCCTCCTCCATGCGGTCGATCTGGGCGCTGAAATTCATGCGGGAGAGAGTGTCCTGCACGTTGTCGGAGAAACCGTTGAGATAGGCTCGGAAGTTGTCGTTGATGTTCTCTGGGTCCGCCCGCAGGGTCTCAAAGGTGAAAGGGCTGGTGTTATAGAACTGGTACCTGGCAGCAGTCCTCAGGAAGCCCTCCTTGACCGCCAAATGCTCCACTTCCTTGTAGGTATCCAGCACCTTCTGATGGGTAGGCAGCAGACAGTCATGAAACCGTTTGATGACCACCATCGGCAGGATCACCAGGCCGTACTCATGGGGCTTGAAAGCACCAAAAAGGGTATTTGCCACATTCCAGATGAGCGTGGCCTTCTCCTGGATGTTCTTCCCCACAGAGGCCATCTGTTCATTTGCGGTCATAAAATCGCCCTTTCTGTATCTGTTTCTTTTGTCTATGACAAAATTTTCTATTATCCAATTAGCAGTATAACAGATACAAGCGGAAACCGCAACATAAATACATAAAATTCAACATTTAAAATTGCGCCGAGTTAGAAATATGCTATAATAGGGACAAATCAGAAAGCCGGTGAATTCATGCACGCATTTATTTTGGGGGATAAGCACATAGCTGTCTTTCCATGTGTAGTACCGAACGCTCCTATAATCTACCTGAATACTTACTCTAACGAGGGGCAGAAGGTATATGAGGCTGCACAGACTGCCGGCTGTCCACCCTTTTTCCCGGCGACCATCAGCGATTTGGACTGGAACCGGGACATGGCCCCCTGGGACAGCCCGGCGGCGTTCAAGAACGGGGAGCCCTTCACCGGCGGGGCGGATAACTACCTGCGGCTACTGGTGGAGGAGATCATACCCAGAGCAGAAAAAGACTTGGCCAGTCCTCCGGCATGGCGGGGAATCGCTGGGTACTCGCTGGCCGGGCTATTCGCTCTGTACGCCATCTATCGGACGGATGTGTTCTCTCGGGTGGGATGCATGTCCGGCTCTCTGTGGTTTCCCGGTTTTAAGGAGTACATCTTTTCCCACGAGCCGAAGCGTCGGCCGGACTGCATCTACTTCTCTCTGGGGGACAAGGAGGCCAAGACTCGCAATCCGGTTTTGAAAACAGTTCAGGAAAATACAGAGGAGATCCAGACCTTTTACCAGAACAAAGGCATTGATACAGTGTTCCAACTGAATCCCGGCAACCACTTCGTCCAGGGGATCGAGCGGACCATTGCGGGCATTCAGTGGCTGTTGAGCAAATAGGAGATGGCCTTCGGCCCTTATTCTTTGTTTAGGCGTGTGAAAAACTGATACGCCCGCCGCGCAGAAAAAACTTGCTTAATACCCTCGGCAGAGGTACAATAGCCAAAACAGAAAGGGTTAAAATGATGGGCTATCACAGTTTTTCGTCTTGGCAGATAGGCTGCCTGTAAGAGAGCATGTTTCCTTGACGACTCTTGCAGGCGGCCCGAACTGTCAAGGAGTGAGCACAATTGAACAGAGACCGCAGTTACTATCGCAAGCAGCGTATGCGCGCGATTCATCGCAAGGAAACGATCCTCCGCCAGCTTGGGGGAGAGGAAAATGTCCTTGCGTGGGAACACGGCGCCGCCGGACGGCTGTCCAAGGGGAAGATCCACTGCTCCTGCTGGATGTGCCGCAGAAAGTCGTATGACGATCCCCGAATTCGGGATAAGCGGGCGGCCATGGATGCCGCCCAGCAACTGCTGGAAAGCGAGTAACTTCTCTCACGAAAAAACGCTTCCGGACCGGGATCGGCAGCCACCTGCCGCCCCTGGTCAGGAAGCGATTTTG
>CAJMQD010000285.1 GCA_905215425.1 uncultured bacterium | reverse complement strand
TGGCTCCAGCACGGATATACAGACTTTCTTACTTGTTGAAGTAACGCTTCAGCAGGCCCTCGAAAGCCTTGCCGTGGCGGGCCTCGTCGCGGGCCATCTCGTGGACGGTGTCGTGGATGGCGTCCAGGCCGTTCTTCTTGGCGCAGGCAGCCAGCTCGAACTTGCCCTTGGTGGCGCCGTACTCGCAGTCCACACGCCACTTCAGGTTGTCCTTGGTGGTCGCCTTCATGTTGGGCTCCAGATCCTCACCCAGCATCTCGGCGAACTTAGCGGCGTGCTCAGCCTCCTCATAGGCGGCCTTCTCCCAGTACAGGCCGATCTCGGGATAACCCTCGCGGTGGGCGATGCGGGCCATGCACAGGTACATGCCTACCTCAGAGCACTCGCCCTGGAAGTTGGCCTTCAGCTGCTCGAAGATATAGCCCTTGTCCTCCTCGCTGATGTCGGGGTTGTTCTTCACGGTCTTGGCATAGATGCCGTACTCGTGCTCAGCAGCCAGCTTGATCTCGCCGGCGACCTCCTCGAACATCTTGGCGGGAGCATGGCACACAGGGCACTCAGCGGGGGCCTCGGGACCCTCATACACATAACCGCAGACTTTACAGACCCACTTTTTCATTGATTTGTTCCTCCTCATTGATCTCATTTGTTTCTTTTTGACATTCGTTGCAAATTCCGTAAAAGACGAGCTCATGGCGCAGAGTCCTGAACCCATATTGCTGGCTGACGGCCTGGTCCCAGCTGTCCTCCTGCGCAGGGGAGAACGCAAGGTCGATCACAGAGCCGCAGCATTGGCAAACAAAGTGGTGGTGCAGCGAGGTATCGGCGTCGAAACGCTCCTGTCCCTCTACCACGCCCACGCTCTGGATAACACCCTGCTCCCGGAACAGGGCCAGGTTACGGTAGACCGTACCCAGACTCAGATCCGGATGGGTGGGCTTCAGCTTCTGATAGACCCACTCAGCGGAAGGGTGTGACTTGGTATCCCGGAGGACAGACAGAATCGCCTCCCGCTTTTTGCTGTATCTGGTTGCACGAGGCATTTGTCCGACCCCCTTAACGATATCAATTACTGTTATAGATAATAGCACAGTTGAGATCGTTTGTAAAGAGGGATTTGAAAAATATTTTTGCTCCTACGCTCCAAAACGCTGCGCGGATCGCTCACCCAACAGATCAGGGTCTTCTCCGGCCTCTGAGACGCTCCAGGATGCGATCCCGGAGCCGCTCCCCATACTTCATGCCCAATATGAAAAGTGCCCCTCCAGCGGCCCCTATCACAGCCATAGCCCATATCGGCAGCGACAGGGCTGCTCCACCCACAGCGCTGGCAAACAGCAGCCCCCAAGGGCGGGCAGCTATCACCAGCAGAGCAAACCGGCGGAAGGGCAGCTCCGTCAAGCCCGCCAGAATACACAGCACATCATCGGGGAAAAACGGAAAGAGAAAGGCCAGCGCCAGAAATAACTCCGTCTTCTCCCGGATCAGCTGGAGATACTGCTCTGACAGCGTCCGGCTGACCAAGCGGTCGGCAAACCGCTGCCCCAATGCGCGGGCCAGCAGAAACACCAGCAGAGAACCGGCGATCACCGCCCCATACGTCAGGAAAAAGGCTGGCCAGACGCCGAACAGTACTCCTCCGGCGGCAGCCGTTATGTTGCTGGGGATCGGCGCCAGCACCACCGACAGCAGTTGGACCATAAAGAAGCACAGGTGGGAGTAGGGGGAAAAGCCGGCAATATAGGCCCGCAGTTCCTCCTGCGAGGCGCACGCTTCAAAAAAACCGCTCCTGTATAAAAACAGTCCGCCGCCGGCGCACAGAATCACCACTGCCGCAGCCGCCAGCCAAAAGGATCGTTTCATCCGCTCCCCCCTTTCCTTCTGATTTCTTTTGCTTTCTATGAAACAAACAAAGCCGCGCTTTTATTTCTATTGTAGCACATTCCGGGGAAAATAGTTTTTTATTTTCCTTAAATTTTCTCTAATTCTCGCGAATAAAGACCAGCCCCGCAGTGCATAAGCACTGCGGGGCTCAGCTTGTCAAAAAACTCTCCCGAAGGGAGTTCCGCCGCCCGAGGGCGGCGGAA
>CAJMQD010000284.1 GCA_905215425.1 uncultured bacterium | reverse complement strand
CCTCCCCTGCGGACATACTGAACAGGCAGAGCACAGCGCTCTGTAAAAAATCTTGGAGGTGACTGGATGAACCCTATTTCCAAGCACCGAACCCCATTTTTCCGTCTGGGGACCGCTGCGGTCCTGTGTCTGATGCTTATGGCCCTTCTCCCCGCTCCGGTTCGGGCAGAGGGCAGCAGCGCCGTCTCTGCCTTCAGTGCCCAGGCTCAGCCCCAACAACTGGTCCCCGTGGGCCAGGCCGTCGGCATCAAGCTGTTTTCTGACGGCGTCCTGGTGGTGGGTCTGTCCTCGGTGGAAACCCAAAACGGCCCCAAGGAGCCGGGCAAAGCCTGCGGCCTGAAAACAGGCGACCTGATCACCCATATCAATGGGCAGGATGTGAATACCGTGGAGCAGGTACAGGCCGTGCTGGCTCAGCAGCCCGGACAGCCCCTGACCATCCGTGCTGTGCGGGGCAAAACGTCCCTTCAGCTGTCCGCCCTCCCCGCCGTAAATCAGCAGGGCGCCTATCAGCTGGGCCTTTGGCTGCGCGACTCCATGGCCGGCATCGGTACCATGACCTACTACGACCCCGCCACCGGCGGCTTCGCCGCTCTGGGCCACGGCATCAATGACGTAGATACCGCCCTGCTCATCCCCCTGGAGTCGGGGAGTATCATGCACGCCCAGGTAAGCGACGTAAAAAAGGGTGCCGCCGGACAGCCGGGAGAACTCCACGGTATGTTCCGGCTGCAGCAGGATATGGGCGTTCTTTCCGCCAACACGCCCCAAGGGATCTTCGGTAAGGTGGACGGCAGCAGCCTGACCCAAGCCCGCGCCCCTCTGCCTGTGGCCGCCTGGGATCAAATTCACACCGGCGATGCCACCATTCTCTCCAACGTCCGCGGGGAAGAGATCGAGGAGTTTCGCATCCGCATCACACACCTATCCGCCAACGACGACAGAGCCATGACCCTGCAAGTGACAGACCCTGATTTGCTGGAACTCACCGGAGGCATTGTTCAGGGGATGTCCGGCTCTCCCATTCTGCAGGATGGTCGGATCATAGGCGCGGTGACCCACGTTATGGTCAATGACCCCACCAAAGGATATGGCATTTCCATCGCCCGTATGCTGGATGCCGCGGAACAGTCCAGCCAGGAAAAAGCCAGCGCCTGACCCGGCGCTCCCATCCCACCCGCGCGGCCCTGAGGGGCCGTGTGGGTGGGTCCTGTTCTGTCCCCATGCCGACGCTGTCTGTTCTTTGTTCTTACCATCCTTTTTATCCCATTTTTGTCGAATCGACTCGTCACAAAAGTTAAAATGTCGTATATTTTTTACATTTTTTTCTTATTTCTTCTTGCGTTACCTGTCAATTTGTGGTAATTTATTGCCAGGAGTTGTAAAACTTAAGAACGTAAAGAGAGGACGAATGAGTTATGGTAGAACCTATCAAAAGCATTGTACTGGCCGACACCGGAGATCTGTTCCGCAAGAGCATGACAGAAGCGATCAACACCGAACCCGATCTTCGGGTCATCGCCAGTACCGGCGATGGGCCCCAGCTTCTGGAAATGATCCAGCAGCTTCATCCGGATGCGGTGGTTATGGAACTTGTCCTGTCCAGAATGGATGGTCTGGAGGTCTTATCCGCTCTGCAGGAGCTGCCCGCCGAACAGCGCCCCCGCGTTTTGGTCCTGTCCAGCTACGTACAGGGTTCCATGGCTGATCTGGCAGCCTCCAAAGGTGCTGACTTCTACCTCAGCAAGCCATGCCGTCCCAGTGTAGTGTGTGAGCGTCTGCGTCAGATCACCGCTGTGAATTTATCTCAGCCCTCCCGGCCCCGCAGTCTGGAGGCCGAGGTCACCGCCATTATCCACGATGTGGGTGTGCCCGCCCACATCAAGGGGTATCAATACCTGCGGGAGGCGATCCTGATCGCTGTGGCAGATATGGATGTGATCAATGCTGTGACCAAGGTTCTGTACCCCGAGGTCGCCAAGCGCTACAATACCACTGCAAGCCGGGTTGAGCGGGCCATTCGCCACGCCATCGAAGTGGCGTGGGACCGCGGCGACCTGGAAACTCTGCAAAAGTACTTCGGCTACACAGTTTCTAA
>CAJMQD010000283.1 GCA_905215425.1 uncultured bacterium | reverse complement strand
GAAAGGTGAGGAAGTCCTCAGCCACAGGCAGAACATAGGCAGGGCTCATCATGGATGGATCCACGCAGAACACTCGTTCATCCCCGGGCAGCAGTACAAAGTGGATGCCGTCCACCCCCAGGCTGCCCGCAGGCTCCGCCCCCTCCGGAGTGCAGAAATAAACCATATCCCGGTCCGGTTTTTGCAGTCCAATGGCCCCAAAGTCCAGATCCATGCCGTAAAAGCGTTTCATGTCCTCTCTGGTACTCATCAAACGACCTCCTCTGTTTCACTGCCGTCAGTATAGCACCTTTTGCTGTCCTCCGCAACTCTGCAATTGCAAGGGCCCCGCCTCTGTGAGAGACGGGGCCCTTTGTTTTACTCAGCCGCAGGGAACTTCTGGTCCAAAATGGTGACGGAGCTCACCTGATTCGGGTCGATGATGTCGGCCAGGCGGTAAATCACCCGCCCCTGGTCAAACATCCCCTCGGCAGGGTGGCTGATCTGGCAGAAATACCGGGCCGCCATGGTCACCTGGCTGCCGTCCGCCATGGTCAGCACTGCGTTAGTCAGCTCCTCGTCCCCCATGACCGCCATCAGGCCATCCACCGTGTCCCCGTCAAAGGGCTGCCCCCGGAAGGGGAGACCAGACACGTCGTACAGGAAGGAGATGGGCGAGACATACAGCTGCTTCACCGGCAGCTCATACCCGGCGACGTTCAGAGGCTGCTCCGTGGTCAGGGTCCGGCCCGGGTCCTCCTCCGGAATGGTCAGCTTCACCGTCCAGCTCTCCTCCCGGAAGTCCGCCAGAGTGTGGAACTCCCAGTCGTTCTCCTCCTCCAGGCCCCACCAGCCCAGCTTCTCCGGAGTGAGCTTCAGTTTGATCCCCAGCAGGTCGCCGCTGGCCACCTCCAGGTGGACGTGCAGCAGCATGGAGATGCGCCCGTGGGCCAGGTCGCTGCTCTCCGGCAGGTATTCCCCGCCGATGCCGCCGCCCCAACCCTGGTTGGTCAGGTCCCGGTTGGTGGGCAGCGTCTGAAAGTCCATGCGGTAGTCCTGCTCTGTCAAGACCGTACCCTCCGGCGCAGTCAGATCCACCAGGATCTCGCCGCAGTAGCGGTCGAACAGCAGCTGCTTCACCTCCACTGTCCAGCCGTTCTTGTAGGTGTGGGACTTATCTACCTGAACTATGCCGTTGGAGACCAGGGGCAGGTCCTCCTGTCCGATTCCAAAGTAGTCCATCATCCGCTGGTCCAGCCCCGCGGCCACTGCAAAGGCGGCAGTCATCATCAGGGCGGCGGCAACAAGGGCCACAAGGCCCCGCTTCATTCCTCGCTTCATGGTGTGCTCCTCTCTTTCCGTTCTGTGCAGTCTGTCCAGCATGGTCGCCTCCTGCTCCTGAGTAGGGGCGATCTGATCAAACATCCGGCGCAGGTCAAGGTCATCCATGGTATTCCACCTCCAGAACTTCTTTCAGTTTTTTTCGTCCCTGGGCCAGCCAGGTGCGGACAGTAGAGGGATTCTTCCCCATGATCTCCGCCGCCTCCCGGGCGGTATAGCCCTGATAATAGCAGAGATACAGGGCCATTCGCTGGTGCTGCGGCAGGGTAAGGACCGCGTCCCACAGCTCTCCATCCTCCGGCTGTTCCCAGGTCAGCTTCTCCATTGCTTCTTCGCTCTCCCGGTGGGTGCGCCACCAGTGCTTCAGCTGATTTTTGCACTCGTTCCGGGCGGTGACGATGAGCCAAGCCTTTTCGTGCTCCGGATCACGGAATGGCTTGGGGTACTCCATCACCTTTCGGAAGACGGTCTGGGCGGCGTCCTCGGCGTCGGGTACATTTTTCATCAACATCAGACAGATCTGATAGACCATTTTGATATGCCGGTGGTAGATGGCCTCCACCTCCTCTGTGCTGCGGTTCCCCTTCACGGAAAACGCCTCCCTTCTGTCCTCTCTGTCTATTACACAATCGGAGAGGATAATTTGTTGAGGAATGAAAGAATATTATAGAGAAAAGGACAGCCGTTGGCTGTCCTCAGCTTGTCAAAAAAGTGGTAAAACCACTTTTTGACAAGCTACAAACATTTTAACTGCGTTAAAATGTTGTTGATTTCAAGGA
>CAJMQD010000282.1 GCA_905215425.1 uncultured bacterium | reverse complement strand
CATTATCTCAAGATGCTGGCCCGGCAGTACCCCAATGTACAGGCGGCCAGCACCGAGATCGTCAATCTGCAGGCCATCCGCAATCTTCCAAAGGGCACCGAGCATTTTATTTCCGACGTGCACGGGGAATATGAAGCCTTCCTTCACATTCTGAATTCCGCCTCCGGCGTGGTGCGGGAAAAGGTGGACGATCTGTTTTCCACCACCGTCTCCAAGGCCGAGCGGGATCAGCTGGCCACCCTGATCTACTACCCCCGAGAAAAGCTGGAGGCGATCGAAGCAGAGACCCAGGATATGCGGGAGTGGTACCGCATCACCTTCCACCGGCTGATCGAGGTCTGCCGTCTGGTCAGTTCCAAGTATACCCGCTCCAAGGTACGCAAGGCCATGCCGCCCGAGTACGCCTACATCATCGACGAGATGCTCCACACCCACTACGAGGACAGTGACAAACGGGACTACTATGAGAATATCATCTCCACGATTATTGACATCGACCGGGCCTCCAGCTTTCTCATCCAGCTGTGCGAACTGATCAAACGCCTGGCGGTCGATCATCTCCACCTGGTGGGCGATATCTTTGACCGCGGTCCCCGCGCCGACATCATCCTGGATTCCCTGATGGACTACCACAGCGTGGACATCCAGTGGGGCAACCACGATATCCTTTGGATGGGGGCCGCTTCCGGCTCCCGCACCCTGGTGGCCACCGTGCTGGCCAATTCCCTGCGCTACAACAACCTGGAAGTCATCGAGACCGGCTACGGCATCTCCCTGCGCCCTCTGTCGGTCTTTGCCAACGAGGTATACCGGGACTGCGACGTACACTGCTTCGAAGTCAAGCTGACCGGCGAGGACGCCTCCCACTACACTGAAAAAGACAAACTGCTGGCTGCCCGGATGCACAAGGCCATCACGATCATTCTCTTCAAGCTGGAAGGGCAAAAGCTGCTGCGCAACCCCAGCTTCGGCATGGCCGACCGGCTGCTGCTGGATAAGATCGACTACGAGGGGAAATGCATTACCCTTCAGGGCGTCACCTATCCCCTGGAGGATACCGATTTCCCCACCGTGGACCGGGCCGATCCCTATGCTCTTACGGGGGAGGAGGCCGCTCTGATCGATCAGCTCACCGCCTCCTTCCGTCACAGTGAGAAGCTTCAGCGGCATATCCGCTTCCTCTACTCCAAGGGCAGCCTGTACAAGGTCTTCAATGGGAACCTGCTCCTGCACGGCTGCATCCCCATGACGGAGCAGGGGGCACAGATGGAGTTCTCCATCGGCTGCGAGGCGCTCTCCGGAAAAGCCTTCCTGGACTATGCCGATCTGACCGCCCGCCGCGCCTATTACAGCAAACAGGGCACGGCGGAGCGGGAATTTGGGATGGATTTCCTCTGGTTTTTATGGGCGGGCCGCAACAGCCCCATTTTTGGCCGGGAGCGGATGACCACGTTTGAACGCCGCCTGATCCTGGACGAGTCCACTTGGACCGAGCCCAAAAATCCCTATTATCGGTTCTACAATGATCCGTCGGTGTGCGATGCACTGCTGAAGGAATTCGGCCTGGAAGGCGAGCACTGCCACATCATCAACGGCCATATCCCCGTTAAGTCCAAGAAAGGGGAGAGCCCGATCAAGGGCGGGGGCAAGCTGCTGGTCATTGACGGCGGATTCTGTAAGGCCTATCAAAAGACTACGGGGATCGCAGGGTATACCCTGATCTATAACTCCGCCTGCTTCCGGCTGGTCTCGCATGAGCCCTTCTCCGGGCGTGCCAACGCCATTCGGGAAAACCAGGACATCGCCTCCAGCTCCGCCGTATTCGAACGGCTGGAGTCGCGTATGAAGATCGCCGGTACCGATATTGGCCGCCAGCTCCAGGAACAGATCGACGATCTGATGGCCCTTCTGTGGGCCTATCGCAGCGGCGCCATCGTAGAAGACCACAAGGAATAGCACCCGCATCCGCCGCGGCGGGCAAGAAGCCTCCGCCCCTGAAAACGGGGCGGAGGCTTAAAGGTTGTTGAAAAAGCAAGCTTTGCCGGCGTTTAAACTCTCCGGCTAAAGCGAGCCGAACGAACAGCCGCCGCACAGGTAGTGTCAAGGATTTTGCGCAAATTGGTTTGCAGGCTCTGGAATGAATGAA
>CAJMQD010000281.1 GCA_905215425.1 uncultured bacterium | reverse complement strand
TCAGAACCTGGGCGCTGCCTTCACCGCGGTCACCGGCTACTCCTTCCTGGTGTTCAACCTGCTGTGCGCCCCCTGCTTTGCGGCAATCGGCGCCATCAAGCGCGAGATGAACAACGCCAAGTGGACTTGGTTCGCCATCGGCTATCAGTGCGGCTTTGCTTACCTGATTGCCCTGATGGTCAACCAGTTCGGCAACGCCCTGTGCGGCAGTATGAACATCGTGGGCTTGCTGGCCGGTATCGTAGTGCTGTGCGGTATGCTGTACATGCTGTTCCGGCCCTATAAGGAGGCCACGAAGCTGGTCACCAAGTAAACTACTATTCCAGTCTGTCCCCGGACCGCACTGACAGCGGTCCGGGGACAGAACGGAAGCGCGGCGGATACGCCGCTTCCGGAGCGCGAAACTGAATTTTCCAAAGGAGCGAACGATATGCTTTTGTGGCTTCGAGAAAATCTGAGCACTATTCTCATCAGTGCCGGTCTGCTGCTGGTGGTGATCGCCATCATCAGGAGTATGGTGAAAGATAAAAAGCAGGGCAAATCCTCCTGCGGAGCCAACTGTGCGCACTGCGCCATGGGCTGTAGCGGCAGCTGCCACGGCAGAAAGTAAAAAAAGGGAGGCACAGATTCTCTGTGCCTCCCTTTTCGTCTATGAAGACACCGGAGAACCGCCGATAGGAACGGTTCTCCGGTGTCTGCAATTTTAAGCTGCAATGGATCAGCCCAGGTCGACATCCACGGCGAACAGGCCGCCGGCGCCGCCGGAGTAGAGGAACAGCACGTTGTCCTCGGGCTTGAAAGCGCCCTCGCGGGCCAGCTTGACCAGACCGGCAAAGGCCTTCCCGGTATAAACAGGATCCAGGAACAGACCCTCGTTTTCCGCCATCAGGCGGATGGCGGCGTTGCCCTCGGGAGAGGGAATGGCATAGCCGGGACCGCACATATCCAGCAGGTGGATGTCCTCGGGTCCCACTTCCACGTCGGTTTGCAGCAGAGCGGCGGTTTCCCGCATGATGCCCAGGGTGATGACGTCGAAGGGGTCGCTATCCACCATGATGCCCATGGTTTTGGTGCCGGGGAGGAAGAGCTTAGCGCCCAGAGCTACGCCGGCGTGGGTGCCGCCGCTGCCCTCGGCACAGATGACGTGGTCGAAGTGGACGCCGGACTTGGAAATCTCCTCCATGCAGCCCACATAGCCCAGTGCGCCGATGGCGTTGGAGCCGCCGCAGGGGATCTTGTAGTAGGGCTTGCCCAGCTCCTTGCCCACCCGGTCCATTTCGGCATAGATGTCGTCATAGCTGTCGGTATCCATAAAGCGCACATCGGTATCCATAAGATACTCCAGCAGCTGGTTGCCCTTCCGGTCGGTGACGCCCCGCTTTTTCAGAATCAGAATGGGGGTCATACCCAGCTTTTTGGCGCAGGCTGCGGTGAGCATGGCGTGGTTGGACTGTGCGCCGCCGGTGGTAAAGACGATCTCAGCGCCTTTATTTTTGGCATCGGCCAGCAGGAACTCCAGCTTACGCACCTTGTTGCCGCCCAGACCAATGCCGGTCAGGTCGTCGCGCTTGATCCACACATTGGTGCCCAGAATACGGCTGATGTTGTCCAGTCGGTGCATGGGGGTGGGCAGAAGGCCCAGAGGAATGCGGGGAAATTCATTCAGTGATTTCATGAAATCGCGTCCTTCCTTTCATTCATCTCTCGGCCGTCTTCAGGGCAGTGCAGCCGGGAGTAATTAACTTGTCAGAGCTGAGCAACGCCACTCTTCCGGGCGGCTTCTGCCACTGCCTTGGCCACGGCGGGGCCCACGCGGGGATCGAAGGCGGCGGGGATGATGTAGTCCTCAGACAGCTGGTCGCCCACCAGGTTGGCCAGGGCCTGAGCGGCGGCTAATTTCATTTCCTCATTAATGTCCTTAGCGCGCACGTCGAAGGCGCCCCGGAACACCCCGGGGAAGGCCAGTACGTTGTTGATCTGGTTGGGATAGTCGCTGCGGCCGGTGGAAACCACCTTGGCGCCTCCCGCTTTGGCTTCGTCGGGGAAGATCTCCGGAGTGGGGTTGGCACAGGCAAAAATAATGGCGTCGCGGTTCATGGTGGACACCATCTCCGCCGTCACCAGATTGGGCCGGGACACGCCCACG
>CAJMQD010000280.1 GCA_905215425.1 uncultured bacterium | reverse complement strand
GTTCCCTTTCCTTGAAAACAACCACATATTAACTGCGTTAAAATGTTTGCAGCTTGTCAAAAAAGTGGTAAAACCAATTTTTTGACAAGCTGCAATGCGGGCGTCTGTATCACAGACGCCCGCATTCTGAAGCCGATAAAAAGTATGGATCAGGTCCAGAAATCGGTCTTTTCTTTTACCCCATTGGCAGCAGCTTTGTAGGTGGGATTCTTGCCCTCTTTTTTCTGGGCGGTGTAATCGTCCAGTGCGCGGTAAGCCACGCCGCCCAGCAGTACGCAGGAGGGGATGTTGATGAAGGCCAGCATGCACTGGCAGATATCAGCCATGTCCCAGGCGAAGCCGAAGGAAACCACGGCACCCAGGAAAATCAGCACAGCGCCCACGACGCGGACGGTGTTCATAAATACCTTGGAGGGCTTCTTCTTCAGGATGTAGGCGAAGCAGTTTTCGATGTAGTAGAAGTTGCCCAGCAGGGTGGTAAAGGCGAACAGCAGCATAGCCACGGCGATGAACACAGGGCCGATGGAGCCAAAGGTGGCGGACAGGGCGGCCTGAACATAGGGGGCACCGGCCAGGTCGGCAGCGGGAGTGACGCCGGAGCACATGCACATGAAAGCGGTGGCGGTGCACAGCAGCAGGGTGTCGATGAACACGGACAGCATCTGCACCAGACCCTGCTTGGCGGGGTGGGAGACGTCGGCCGCGGCAGCGGCGTTGGGGGCGGAACCGATACCGGCCTCGTTGGAGTACAGGCCGCGCTTGAAGCCGTACATCAGGCAGGAGCCCATGAAGCCGCCGAAGATGGCCTTGAAGTCGAAGGCGTTGGAGAAGATCATGCCGAACATGGCACCCAGGTTGCCCAGGTTCAGGATCAGGGCCACAACAGCCATCAGCACGTACAGGCAGCCCATGATGGGCACCAGAACGCCGGTGATCTTCACGATGCGCTGACCGCCGCCCAGCATGCAGTACAGGAACAGCAGGGAGATAATGGCGCCCAGAATGGCGGGAGTGGTGCTCTTGTCGTAGAAGCTGAAGCCGGCGAAGGCGGACTGCAGGTTATAGGAGGCCAGCATATTGTAGCCCACGCCGTAGGTGAAGATCAGGGCGATGGCAAACACGATGGCCAGGGGGCGGGAGTGCAGGGCGTCCTCGATGTAGTACGCGGGGCCGCCGTAAGAGCCGCCGTCGGGGTCGCGCTTCTTATAGACCTGAGCCAGAGTGGACTCCACAAAGGCGGAAGCGCCGCCCAGAATGGCGGTGACCCACATCCAGAACACAGCGCCGGGGCCGCCCAGACAGATGGCGGTGGACACGCCCACGATGTTGCCGGTGCCCACGCGGGAGGCGGTGGAGATCATCAGCGCGCCGAAGGAGGAGATGGAACCCTCCTGAGCGGGCTTTTCCATGACCACATGGATGGACTCACCAAACAGACGGAGCTGGGGGAAGCGGGTGCGGATGGTGAAGTAGACGCCGCCGCAGAACAGGACCAGCGCCAGAGGCCAGCCAGTGAAGTACAATAGGAAATTAAGGATCGCTGTCATAGTACACACACACTTCTTTCTGAAAATTTTCAATGGAGCGGGAGCGGAAGAATGTTCTCCGTGGGGAGGCGGAGGGCAGCTCTGCCGCGGCGCACCAAAGGCGGGGGATATTGTGTCCGGCGGCGGGCCGGCCGCCGGGAAACACCGTGGAAAGGGGTTTGGTTACAGGGGGCGGGAATCGAAGATGTGCAGATGCAGACTGTTGGACAGATGCTCGATGGCCTGGATGCCGCCGATGCTGTTACCCTTTCGGTCCAGAGCGGGGCCGTAGGTGCCGATGCCCATGCTGTTTTCTACACAGGCCATGATCCCGCCGCCCACGCCGCTCTTGGCGGGGATGCCCGCCCGGACGGCGAACTCGCCGCTGCCGTCGTACATGCCGCAGGTGAGCATCATGGTCTTTACCGTGCGCACCACCCGCTCGTCCAGCAGGCGGATGCCGGTATCGGGGTTTACTCCGCCGTTGGCCAGCACCAGACCCAGTCCGGCCAGGGAGCGGGCACAGATGCTGAGGGAACACATGCGGAAATATAAGTCTACCACACGAGTGACGTTTCCGTCCAGTACTCCTTTGCTTTTCAGCAAATAACCGATGGCCCGGTTGCGGTC
>CAJMQD010000279.1 GCA_905215425.1 uncultured bacterium | reverse complement strand
TCCACGCCGTATCCTATAAGGGTAATATCCTTGCCAGCTCTTAATATCACAGAGTTTTCTCTGCTGTTGTCTGCCGAGTAGTCCCCCTGGGCTCCTCTGGGATAGCGAACCGCCACCGGGCCATCCAGTTCCTCTACCGCTCGGACGAGCATGGTCTTCAGCTCCGCAAAGCTGGCCGGGGCCAGAACCGTCATTCCAGGTACGGTGGACAAAAACGCCACATCAAACAGTCCGTGATGGGTCTCGCCGTCCTCCCCCACCAGTCCGGCCCGGTCCACGCCCAACACCACATGGAGGTGATCCAGCGCCGTATCGTGGAGCAGCATATCATAGCTGCGCTGCAAAAAGGTAGAGTACACCGCAAACACGGGGATCACGCCCTGCTTTGCCATGCCGGCCGCCATGGAGACGGCACAGCCTTCCGCAATGCCCACATCGGAGAACCGGTCGGGATGATCCGCGGCAAACCGGTCCAAGCCGGTGCCGCCGGGCATCGCCGCCGTGATGGCGCACACTCGCTTATCCCGTTCCGCCAGCTCCCCCATGGTCTGTCCGAACACGGCAGAAAAGTTTTCTCCGGAGCTCTTCAGCGCCTTACCCGTCTCCGGCTCAAAGGGGGATACACCGTGGTATGCATCGGGGTTGCACTCTGCGGGGGCATACCCCTTTCCTTTCACCGTGCGCACATGGAGCAATACCGGCTCTTTCAGATCCCGGGCATAACGCAGCGCCTGGTCCAGCATGGACAGATCATGTCCGTTGATGGGGCCCACATAGTGAAAGCCCATGTCCTCGAACATGCTGCAGGGCAGCAGACTCTTTTTTATCGCTTCCTTCAGCCGGTGGGTCACGTGGTAAAGCGCACGTCCCACCCCTGTGGCCTGCATGGCCCTCCGGTATCTGCGCTTAAATCGCAGATACTGGGGCTTGATCCGCTGCCGGGCCAGATGGTCGGCCACGCCGCCCACATTCTTAGCAATGGACATTCCGTTATCGTTCAGAATCACCAGCAGCTGCTGTCCGCACTGCCCTGCATTGGACAGTCCCTCGTAGGCCAAACCTCCAGTAAGGGCGCCGTCTCCGATCAGGGCCAGCACCTTGTAGTTCTCCCCCAGCTGCGTTCTGGCCCGGGCCATACCCAGAGCCACCGCCACCGAGTTAGAGGCATGTCCGGCGATAAAAGCGTCGTGGGCACTCTCACCCGGTTTCGGGAAACCGGCTATTCCGCCAAACTGGCGCAGATGAGCCATGTCCTCCCGGCGTCCGGTCAGGATCTTGTGTATATAGCACTGGTGGCCCACATCAAAGACCAGCCGGTCCCTGCTGGTGTCAAACACCCGCTGGATGGCCACAGTCAGCTCCACCACGCCCAAATTAGAGGCCAAATGTCCCCCGGTATGGGCCACATCCCGGATCAACTCCTGCCTCAGCTGGGCACACAGCTCCTGCGCCTGCTGGTCGGTCAGTCCCGCCAGCAAAGGCGCGCTGTTTTCTTTCTCTTCGGTACTCAATCTCGATCCTCCCTATTCAGGGGCAATTTCACTTCTTGCGCAGCGCCAACTGATCCGCCAGCCACAGCAGGAAACCGGGCTCCTCCGCCCAGGTCGTCCGCGCCAAGGCCGCCTTGGCCTTCCGGGTGTGCTCCAGCACCAGCTGCTCACAGCGCTCCGTCCCGTATAAGGTGACATAGGTGGTCTTTTCGTTGGCCCGGTCAGAGCCGATGGGCTTGCCCAGCTCCTCCTCCGTGGCCGTCACATCCAGGATATCGTCCCGGATCTGGAAGGCCATGCCCAGATGGTCGGCAAACTCCGCCGCGGCCTCCTCCTGCTCCGGGGTTCCTCCGCCGGCGACCACACCCATCAAACAAGCTGCGCGAATCAGGGCGGCCGTCTTGTGCAGGTGGATCTGATACAGCTCCTCCTCGCTTAAAGAACGGCCCTCCCACTCCAGGTCCATCTGCTGTCCGCCGCAGATGCCATCCGGTCCGGCGGCCCGGGCCAGCAGCTGCCCGCAGCGCAGGGTCTGCTCCGGCAGAAGGGGCGTTTCCAGCACCATCTGGAAGGCAAAGGCCTGAAGGGCGTCCCCCGCCAGGGTGGCGGTGCACTCTCCGAACACCTTGTGGTTGGTGGGCTTGCCCCGGCGCAGGTCGTCGTTGTCCATGCAGGGCAGGTCGTCGTGGATC
>CAJMQD010000278.1 GCA_905215425.1 uncultured bacterium | reverse complement strand
ATAAAGCCCTTATAGGGCTTACTCAAGCCACCGGCTTAGCCGGTGGTTTTGACTTTATGGCGTTTGGGTCGTATTTAGCGGAATATTTCTGGGATTTGATTCCGGAACAGGCTGTAAATGTCGGTTTGCCGCAGAGGAGCCGGGGTCAAGGCTTTCGCAGTTGGTCCGATTTTTGCTTCAGCGGGATAGGAACCGGTAAAAAATAAGGGACAACGGGGAGAAAAAGAGCAAGAAAATCATAGTTCTGGACACAGAAAGTCTTGCGTTGGAGGGAAAGTTATACTACAATATAAAACAAGCGGGCTTGAATGATCACTTAGCAGGTCCAGAACATCCTGGGAACAGGAAATGATTGAAGGTTCATGTAGAATAATGGAGGTAGGTATCTCAAATGAGAAAGATTCAATTTACTGAAACCGTCTTGCGGGACGCCAATCAGTCCCTGATCGCTACCCGTCTGCCTTATGAAAAGTTCGAGCCGATCCTGGAGACAATGGACCAGGCCGGATATTACTCTGCCGAGGTGTGGGGCGGTGCGACCTTTGATGTCTGCCTGCGCTATCTGCATGAGGATCCCTGGGAGCGACTGCGGAAGATCCGCGCCAAGATGCCCAACACCAAGCTGCAGATGCTGCTGCGTGGACAGAATATCCTGGGCTATAAGCACTATCCCGATGATGTGGTGCGCAAGTTTGTGGAATATTCCGTGAAGAACGGTATCGATATCATTCGCATTTTCGATGCGCTGAATGACGTGCGCAACCTGGAGGTTGCCGTGGACGAGACCCTGAAGCAGGGCGCCATCGCTTCCGGCACCATTTCTTACACCACCAGCCCTGTCCACACCCTGGACAAGTATGTGGAGATGGTGAAGGACCTGAAGAGCATGGGCGTGCAGTCCATCTGCATCAAGGACATGGCCGGTATTATGAGTCCCAAGGAGGCCTACGACCTGTCCGCGGCCATCAAGGATGCGGTGCCCGAGCTGCCTCTGGTCATCCACACCCACTGCACCACCGGTCTGGCTTTTATGACCTGCCTGAAGGCGGTAGAGGCCGGCGCCGACATTCTGGATACCGCGATCTCTTCCTTCTCCGGCGGCACGGCTCAGCCCGCCACCGAGACTCTGGCCTATGCCCTGCGCCAGTTCGGCTATGAGGTTGATCTGGACGACAAGGCCCTGATCAAGATCGCCGACCACTTCAAGGAGGTTCGCGCCGGTTACCTGAAGGACGGCACCCTGGACCCCATCTCCTTGACCACCGATACGCAGTGCCTGAATTATCAGATCCCCGGCGGTATGCTGTCCAACCTGATTTCCCAGCTGAAGATGATGAACGCCATCGACAAGCTGGACCAGGCCCTGGCTGAGACGCCTAAGGTCCGCGCCGATCTGGGGTATCCCCCGCTGGTCACTCCCACCAGCCAGATGGTTGGTTCTCAGGCAGTACAGAATGTGCTGTCCGGCCAGCGCTATAAGGTAGTGGGCAAAGAGATCAAGGCCTATTGCCGCGGCGAGTATGGACGTACTCCTGCTCCCATCGATCCCGAGGTGCTGAAGAAGATCTTGGGTGATACGCCCCAGGTCAAGGGCCGTTTTGCGGACTCCCTGGCGCCTGAATTTGAAAAGACCAAGAAAGAACTGGGCGACGTCGCCAAGTGTGACGAGGATGTCCTGTCTTATATTGCATTCCCCCAGGTGGCGATGAATTTCTTTAAAGAGCGCGCCGCCGAGGTTAAAACAAAAAAGGAGGAAACCCCTGTGAGTAAAGAAAATTCCAGCGCCGCACCCCACGTCTACGTGGCGGATGTGGCTGCCCCTGAAGTGAGCACCTATACCGCCCGTCCCATCGAGCCTTTTGCCGCTACCTATCAGCCCCCCCATCTGGTGATGGGCGGCCGCGACTGCGCCGGCACCTACACCATTACCATTGATGGCAAGGCCTATGCTGTGACCATCGAGCGGGCTCCCTCTGCCCCTGTCGCTGCTGCGCCTGCGGCTGCTCCTGTGGCCGCTCCTGCCGCTCCCGTTGCTGTGCCTGCTGCGGCCCCTGCCGCCGCTCCCGCTCCCGCCGCTGCTCCTGCCGCTCCCAAGGCCGCTCCCGCTGCCGTGGCCGCCGGTGAGACCGCTGTGAACAGCCCCATGCCCGGCAACGTGTTCAAGGTCGAGTGCAAGGTGGGCGA
>CAJMQD010000277.1 GCA_905215425.1 uncultured bacterium | reverse complement strand
TGGCAGTCCATTATTAAGTTTTTTATTATGTTCCCTTTGTACACCGTTGCAAGTATAGCACAATAAGTAGATTATTTCTATGGACTCTCCTTAGCTTCGGGCCATTGTGGACGTGTTGACAAAGTGGTTGACAAAAGGGAAGTGTTCCGGTATAGTATATTTAGCACGTGCGCCATATAATGAAAGGAGCAAACGGATGAATACCATACAGGAACTGCAAAAGCTTAGGGAAGAATTGATCCGCGAGATCGATGAAAAATTCGATTGGATCATCGACGAGGTGAAAAAAGAAAGTGTACCGTCTCGGCAAAAAGAGAGCCGTAAACCGAGGAATTACGAGATCATATATCCGTTGAATGTAGGTGCAGGGATATTCAAGGGAAAACGACCGACCGGAGTTATTTTTGCAGATGGACGTAGAACAGAGAACCCCACATGGAAAAGCGTTGCGGAGGAATTGCTGAAAGATTGCTGCAAAGATTCGGATCAGCGTCAGGCACTCATGGATCTGCGGGGGAAAGTGTTGGGACGAAATCGGGTTCTGCTAGGGAGTGAGACCGGGAAAATGCGCAGCCCGGTAAAGATCGATGAAGCTCTATACATAGAGACACACTATGATGCCGAAACACTCATGCGGATTCTGACGACAAGAATTCTGGACATGGTTGGCTACGACTACAGCAAGATTCGGATCGCAGTCAAGGCGGAGTAAAACGGAGGAACATGCAGATGCAGTTAGCGATGCACATGGTAACGATCGAGGATCTGATGCCCCGGGAGCACTTCCTCCGAAAGTTGGAAGCAGCGCTGGATCTGTCCTTCGTTTACGAGGAAACAGCCCCGCTTTACAGCAAAAAATACGGGCGCCCGGCCATCGACCCGGTGGTCATCGTGAAGTATCTGCTGGTGGGTTTCCTGTACGGCATCCCGTCGGAGCGGCAGATCGAGCGACGCGTCCAGACCGACATCGCCCTGCGCTGGTACCTGGGCCTCGACCTCTTCGACCGGGTGCCGGATCACAGCACCGTCTCGCAGCTGCGCCGCCGGAAACCGTCCTTCCGCAAGGTGTTTCGGCGGTTATTTGAAGAAGTCGTGGGGCAGTGCATCGAAAAAGGTCTGGTCAGCGGGCGCGTGGTGGGGGCGGACTCGACCCATGTGAGGGCCAACGCCTCCCGTGCGTCGGAAGAACTGGTGGAAGTCGCGGAGGAGGCCGGCGTTTACTGGGAACGGCTGGACGATTATGAGGAGGAAGGGTTGGAGGAACTTGAGCGGCGAACCGGAAAGCGCCGCAAAAAGCGGACAAAGCAGATCAAACGGGACAACCGCCGCACCCACAAGCGCGTCAGCCGCACAGACCCGGAATCGGGTCATCTGAAGCGCCCGGGGAAACCGGAGGGGCCTCATTACCTCGCCCATCAGGCGGTGGACAGCGACTACGGCATCATCGTAGGCCAGACCGTGACTGCCGGAGATGTGAACGATTCCGTGCCGTTTTTGGGCCTGATCGAGCATATTCACGAAAATGTTGTACCAATTCAGGCTGCCACGGCGGATGCCGCCTACGATTTTCCGCTGGCCCATCGGGCGCTGGGTGAACTGGGGATCGGCTTTTTCGTGCGGCCGCAAAAGACCGCCGCGCGGGTGTCTGTCCAGTTTACGCGGGACGATTTTTGCCGCGACGAGAACCGTGATGTGTACCTCTGTCCCATTGGAAAAGAGCTGTGTTTAAGGCGGCTGGCCCGCAGCGCCAGCGGCCTGTTTTGGGAGTATCAGGCGGATAAGCGGGACTGTGCGCTCTGTCCGCTGCGGGAAAAATGCCTGCGCGAGAGCGACAAACGCGGCGCAAGAAAGGTGTCCGTCAGCTACTTTGCGGCAGACCGACAGCGCAACCTGGAACGCCGTTCCAGCCCGGAATACCGGGAGGCGCTGAAGCTGCGGCAGGTCTGGTGCGAGGGCTCGTTTTCCGCGCAGAAGCGCGAGCACAACTTAGTGCGCGTTTTGCGACGAGGCTTAGAGGCAGCGGAGGACCACTGCCTCTTGTCGGCGACCGCATTGAACCTGAAACGGATGATAAAACACGCCGGATGACGCCAGTGGGCGTCTTTTTTATTTGCCCAAACGAGGATAAATGTCACTTTGTCAACAGCGCCATGCTGGCCCGAAGCAATAAAGGAGGTGTACCAAAATGGCC
>CAJMQD010000276.1 GCA_905215425.1 uncultured bacterium | reverse complement strand
ATTCCGGGGTTGGGGCCTGCACGCCCAGCCCCAGGAAGGACAGGGTAGAGATATTGATAATGGCCCAGCCCACATCCAGAGAGGCCAGCACCGCAAGATCAGAGGTAATAGACGGCAGAAGGTGTCGGAACAGGATGAACCGCTCCGGCATTCCCACGCACCGGGAGAACTGAACAAAGTTCCGGTCCCGGTACTGCATGACACCGGTTCGGATCATGCGGGCATACCACGCCCATTTGATGAACACATTGGCAATGATGACATTTTGGACATTGATCCCCAGAAGGCCCACCACGGCGAACACCATGATCTGGCTGGGGAAGGAAAGCATCACGTCCACCACCCGCATGATGACCTCTTCCACCACGCCCCGGAAGTAGCCGGCCATAACGCCCAGCAGCGCGCCCAGTGCGATGGTCCCCAGCATGGTCAGAAGGGCAAGTCCCAGCGTTGGCCGGATGCCGTAAATCAGGCGGGAGAGGACGCACCTGCCCAGATGGTCTGTGCCCAATGGGTACTCCAGGCTGTACGGCGCGAATTTGTTGAGGATATCCGTAACATAGGGATCATGCGGCGCCAGGAGCGGGGCAAGAATGCCGATCAGCGCGATCAGGAGGACGAAAGCCACCGTCACCACAGCGGCACGGTTGTGCAGAAAGCGTTTTCCCATGGCTCAGCTCTCCTTTCTCAGTCTGGGGTCGGACACGGTCTGAAGGATGTCGAACACCAGATTGAATACCACGAACAATACGCCGATGAACAGCACATAAGTCTGGATGACCGGCAGATCACGATTGAAGATGGAACTGATGCACAGCGTCCCCAGCCCCGGCCAGGAAAACACGTTCTCCACCACGATGGTGCCGGCAATCATCTGGGGGATGCTCATACCCATGGCCACGATGCAGGTGTGCATGGAATTTTTGAGCACATGTTTCACCCAGATGGAGCGCTGGGGCAGGCCGCGGACATTGGCGTAGAGCACATAATCCTGCTTCATATTCTCCAGCATATTATTGCGGATGAGCCGGATATAGGTAGAGATGTAACTGAGCGCCACGGTAAAGGCAGGCAGTATCATATGCTGCCAGGTACCGTTTCCGTTGGTCGGCAGCAGACCCAGCTTGACGCTGATCCCCCACATCAGGAGCAGCCCAACCCAATAGGCAGGCATGGCCGTGGAGATAAAGACCAGGCCCCGCATAATCTTATCAAACCAGCCATCCTTGTACACAGCGCAGAGGAAGCCGATAGGGATGCTCAGCAGCAGCACGATCACAAACGAGGCCGCCGCCAACTGCAGCGTGGCGGGCAGGCAGCGGGCCAGTTCTCCGGCGACTGTGCGGGCGGGATTGACATAGCTGATGCCGAAATCCCCCTGGAGACAGCCCAGGACCCAGTCAAAATACCGCACCAGAAAAGGTTTGTTCAGACCCAGCGCCTCCTCCATCTCCGCAATCGCCTCATCAGTGATAATGGGCGTCTGCTGGATTCGGAGGACGACCTCCGCCGGATTTGAGGGGATCAGGTTGATGAACACAAAACAGACAAAGGAAATCGCCAGCAGCAGGGGGATTGCCATCAGCAGCCGGCGGATTACATAGCGCTTCATAGATGCCCCTTTCTTTTTTGCATAGTTGCAAAACTTAAACTCTATTTTGCGGAGCCCGCGCACGCGTGCTTCTTACGTGCTTCGCACCTGTGGAAAGTGTGAACACCCCCGCGAGCGAAGGCAATTCAGCACAAGGGCCGCCTCCAAAGAAGCGGCCCCGATGCCATCAACGATTACTCGAAGTACATGCTTGCGAAATCCACATCATACTGGTCGGTGCCGAAGTGGACCCCCTTCAGTTCCGAGGTATAAAGGGCTTTGTTGGTTTCGTAGGTCAGGGGAATGTAGACAGCATCCTCATGGAGCCGGGTCAGAACAAAGTCATACAGTTCCTGACGTTCTGCCTCATCGGTGGAGGTGAGGATATCCGTGATGGCCTGATCAATCTCTGCCTTGTCCTCCAGTCCCTGCTGTGCGGCATAGTCTCCATACACTGGGGCCCTCATAGCGGCCAGAGAGGACTGGGGATCATAAGGCATACCCCAGCAGATGTTGAACACCATATCAAAATTACCGGCCTTCATATTGTCACGATAGGACTGTTCTTCCTCGCCGTGGATGTTCAGGGAGATGCCCAGTTTCAAATACTCACTCT
>CAJMQD010000275.1 GCA_905215425.1 uncultured bacterium | reverse complement strand
GCTGGATTCCAGCTGTTTTCAACCCCGCATTTGTCAGCTGTCGCTTGAAACCACCTTCACGCGCTCAATCCGATCCCGATGGTCATAATCAACCACAAGCTGAAATTGATCCGACAGGATCCATACATCCTCATGTTCAGCTTCTGCGTTTCCGGTCGGCTCTCCCCACTTTTGATACAGGCTCTTTTTACTGAACGTATCGATATGATCTATCATCAGCTCATCCGTGGCCCAGTCCGCTCCCTTGTTCTCCGCGAAGGTCAATATGTGCTGAAGCTCATGGATCCGGTCTGTCTGCCATTTTATCGTCCGGTTCTCTCTCCAAAGCTCTATTCCGCAAGCCAGGGCGATTACAAAAATGATGCTGGCAGCTGCGATCCACAGTCGTCTTTTCATATCATTGCCTCCCTCTGTCCGGTTTGTTGAATCGTTCATACTCCTTCCTGTTTTATACCGAGATGCGGCTGATCTCCGGGTAAGCGCTGAGGAAGGCCACCGCCTCCTCGTGAGTTACCGGAGTTTTGATCCGTACGGATAGCTCCAGACGAATGCGCGTCTCATTCCTGGTTATGCTGCTCTCCACCACATGGCCGCCGTGGTCGGCCAGTACCTGATTAAACGCATCCAGAAGCTCCTGGCGGTTTTCCATTTCAACTGTGATTTCCTGGGTCGTAAGTACATCGCTGCCCACGGGAAAGCGGTGTAATATGATCTGCACCACGATCAAGACAGCGGCCTCAAACAGGCCCACCCAGTACAGGCCCGCTCCGATGGCCATGCCCATGGCGGCGGTCCCCCACATTCCGGCGGCAGTAGTCAGCCCCCGGATCGATACGCCGTTTTTAAAGATCACACCTGCGCCCAGGAAGGAGATACCGCTGACCACCTGGGCCGCGATTCGGGCGGAGTCCGCTCCCCTGGCCCCCGACACATCGGCCAGGTCCAGAAAGGCATACTTGGACAGGATCATAAAAACCGCAGCGGTACAGCCGATGATACAGTGGGTCCGTACCCCGGCTTCTTTCTGCCGCTTGGTGCGCTCCAGACCAATCAGCGCCCCAAGGCAGGCTGACAGTATGATCCGAATCAGAAACTCCAGATTGTCGTATACGCTCAGCATTTCGCCGGGTAAAAACGTGGTCAGACCGATCAGCATAGAATCACCTCACCGCAAACTATACTGCAGGCCGCAGAGGGAAATTGTCCCGCCCTGTCGCTGCTCTGTTATTTTCCTGATTATACCACAGAAAAGAAAACCAGTCTACCTCATGCACAATTTATGAGGAAGGCTGGCTTTCTGACAAGCGTATTCCCTTGTCTATCTTGTTGTTTCAGCTGTCAGAGTTCCACTTCTCCCACCAGCATCTCACCTTGTCTGGCTCGGATCCGCACCTGGCGCAGGCAGTTGTGCAGCGGAGTGTCGCCGGCTGCGGCTACCGCCAGATACTGGGGCGTGTGTCCCACCCAGCGGCCATCCCGCTCCTCCTCGAACAGAACAGGCACCGTCTGCCCAACCCACTGGTCCAGATAGCGGTGCTCCATCTCTATGGCCACCGCTGCCGCCCTGTGGGCCCGGTCCTCCTTTACTGCGTTGGGCTGCTGCCCCGGAAGCTTGTCCGCCGGAGTGCCCGGACGCCGGGAATAGGGGAAAATATGCATGGCAGAAAACTGGCACTTCTGAATAAACGCCAGGGTCTGAAGGAACTCCTCCTCCGTCTCCCCGGGGAAGCCCACGATCAGGTCAGTGGTGATTGCCGGGGTCGAAAAGTGTCCATTCAGTAATTTTACGCTCTCATAATACCGATCGGAGTCGTATTTTCGGTTCATCCGCTGCAGCACCGTGTCACACCCCGACTGCATTGACAGATGGAAGTGGGGACACAGCTGGGGCAGCTTTGAGGCCCGGCGGCAAAAATCCTCTGTGATCGTCCGGGGCTCCAGCGAGCCCATGCGCAGCCGCACCCCCTCCGGCAGAGCCTGACACAGCCCCTCCAGCAGCTGGATCAGCTCCGGATGCTCGGGCAGGTCCTGGCCCCAGGAGGATATCTCAATGCCCGTCAAAACGATCTCCTGATAGCCCTGTTCCGCCAGCCGGCGGGCCTGCTCCGCCGCCTGCTCCACCGGCAGAGAGCGCACCCGGCCCCGGGCGTAGGGGATGATGCAGTAAGAGCAGAAATTGGTGCAGCCGTCCTCGATCTTCAGCATAGC
>CAJMQD010000274.1 GCA_905215425.1 uncultured bacterium | reverse complement strand
GGGGCCACGGGCAGCACCCTCGGCTCGGTGGGGGCCTCCCCCATGGGGGAGAGCGCCCTGACGCCCCACGTCCATGTCTCCCTCACCGTGGACGGCGTGGACCGGGACCCCATGGACTATCTGCCGCCGAAGTAAGTGTGCGGTAAGCCCGGTTCCGGTAGGAGTCGGGAAGAGAAGAGGGGAAGAGCGCCGCCCGGGTGGGCGGCGCTTTGTCGTGGTTTGGGGTGAAAGAGTCATTTATAGGAAGAGCGGTCTTCTCCTCTCCGCTGGGTCCAGACGGAGCACAGCAGGGCGCCTAACAGTAAGATATTGCCGCAGAAGTAGAGCCATACCAGCAGGATGATCAGCGAGGCCAGAGAGCCGTACACCAGAGCGTATCGCGAGGACATTCCGATAAACCAGGAGAACACGGCCGAGCAGCCCACCATGGCCAGGGCGGTAACGGCGGAAAAGCCCCACAGGCCCCGGCGGGAGACCCGATCCCTGGGAATACCCAGGCGGTAGACGGCCGCCACCAGCAGCAGAACCACGCAGAACAGCAGCAGATATTTGGACCACTTCCACAGGTGAGACAACAGGCGCAGCGGGATGAGGGCAACCAGCTGCCGGGGCAGAAGCTCTTCCAGCATGTGGAAAAACCAGTCGCCGGTGAGTACCACAATGACAGACAGATATATGGTGGGCAAAAACAGGGCGGACAGGATAAAGCTGAGGATGGTTCGCCGCAAACTGTCTCTGGCAGGGGCCTGAAACAGGTCGTCCATGGTCTGAAGCAGGGTGCGCAGACCGGCGGAGGCACACATCAGGATGGTGAACACACAGGCCAGAAACAGAGTGGGGGACTGGGTGTGGGCGGCGTAGGACAAATAGTCCGTGATGGTGTCCAGGGCGGCGGCGGGGAGGAACTGCTCCAGGCCGAGGAGGATCTGTTCCAAACTGAGATGGAGGGATCCGATCAGAGAATTGGCACACATGAGCAGGGGGAACAGGGTGAGCACTAAGAAGTAGGACAGGGCGGCGGCGGAGCGGGCCACCCCGTAGCGGCCGTAAGAGTCCGCCATGCGCAGGCCCAGGTCTACGGGGGGCAGCGCCAGCAGGCGGCGAAGCATAGGGATCACTCCTTTCCGGGTAGTTCTTGTGTGGACAAACGACCCCTTCATTCCCAATATCGTTTCATTAAACTGAAAACGGTCATTCCGAGGCAGTGACCGATGTCACTGCCGTGGGAATCCGTATCCCAAAGTTTTAGAAAGCGGATTGCCGCGCCAGTTTGCGAACTGGCGCGCAATGACAAAATCTTAACCGGGAAGAATTAGAAAGATAGAAAAAAGCCGTCTGACCTATCAGACGGCTTTTACTCTGTTTGCGTGCATCAGGCCAGCTTGTTCAGCTTGATGGTCATGCTGCTCTTTTTGTTGGCGGCATTGTTCTTGTGAAGCAGACCCTTAGCAGCGGCCTGATCCATAGCCTTGACAGCCACCTTGTAAGCGATATCGGCCTCGCTGCGGTTGCCTTCCGCCACCGCGGCGTCAAACTTCTTAATTTGGGTCTTCAGCGCGGACTTAGCGGCCTTGTTCTGCATGGCCTTGGCCTGAGCGACCAGCACACGCTTCTTGGCAGACTTGATATTCGGCAAACCAAACACCTCCTCCGATGTTACATCGTAAAATAAGCACAATAGTACTGTGCAGATATGAATTGTAGCATGACCGCGAAAAAAAATCAACTATTTTTTTCAAGAAATTAAAAGAAATTGAATGGAACGGGCGCTGACGCAAAAAATAGGAAGCGGAAGAAGGGAAACTACAAGATATAGTGCGGAATACAGAGAGGAGCGGCAGGGTGAATTCCATGATTCGAACGGATCTGGCCCTGGAGGCCAGACAGCTGTGGCAGGAAAGTGCGGGACGGACCACCAAACTGGAGGGCGTGCGCGCCCGGGAGGGGGAGCGGCTTGGCCTTCCCGTGACGGTGGTGGAGGTGCTGGACGAGCGGGGGGAGCAGGCGCTGGGCAAGGCCAAGGGGACCTATGTGACGGTGGAGCTGGAGGGGCTGGCCCGGCGGGAGAAGACCGTATTCGCCCGGTCAGTCCAGGTGGTGGCGGAGCAGTTGGCCGAGCTGATGGGGGCGCTGCCTCCGGCGGACTGAGTACTGTCAGTGGGCCTGGTCTACCGGGCGATCACGCCGGACCGGATCGGCCCCGGCGTATATGACCACCTGTTGG
>CAJMQD010000273.1 GCA_905215425.1 uncultured bacterium | reverse complement strand
ATGTTCTTGTGATTTATTTCTCCCTGTGCTATACTTTTTATACTGCATAAATTACCCCGATTTTGATGCTCTCCGCGATGTTTGGAATCGGAGCTCTCCCTTTCTGACCAACGTCCAAAAAATCTGTGGGATCACTTTCCTATAAGGAGGAACGTCTTATGGCATCCAAAGTCTATTTCACTCGTACTTTGACTCCTGAAAAGGTGTTGGAGCTGTACCGCCTCACCGGTGCACAGCTGCCCGGTAAGCTGGCCATCAAGCTGCACAGCGGCGAGGTTGGCAATCAGAATTTCCTCGGCCCCGACTTCTGGAAGCCGGTGATCGACGCCTTAGGCGGCACCGTGACCGAGTGCAACACCGCCTATGACGGTGAGCGCAACACCACCGAAAAACACCTGAAAACCTTGGAGCGCCACGGCTGGGCCGCCCACTTTCCCGTAGACCTGCTGGATGCGGAGGGTCCCGACCTGGAGCTGCCCATTCCCAACGGAAAAGTCATCCAGAAGAACTTCGTGGGCAAGGATCTGGCCAAGTATGACTCTCTGCTGGTCTTATCTCACTTCAAAGGCCACCCCATGGGCGGCTATGGCGGCGCGCTGAAGCAGCTGTCGATCGGCGTGGCCTCCAGCTATGGCAAGGCCTATATTCACGGCGCCGGCGATCCCGCCAAGATCTGGACCGCGGACCACGACAGCTTTCTGGAATCCATGGCCGATGCCGCCAGCTCCGTGGTGGACTATTTCCACGGCCAGGCCGCCTATATCAACGTAATGAAGAACATGTCCGTAGACTGCGACTGCTGCGCCGTTGCAGAGGACCCCTGTATGAAAGATATCGGCATCCTTGCCAGCCTGGATCCCATTGCCATTGATCAGGCCTGTCTGGATCTGGTCTACGCCTCCGACGACCCCGGCCGCAATCATCTGATCGAACGGATCGAATCCCGTCACGGCGTCCACACCATCGAGGCCGCCGCCGCTTTGAACTTCGGCAGCCGGGACTATGAACTGATGGAAGTCCAGTAACTTCTGACAAACAAATGACTTGACAAGAGCCGCCCGCTTTTGTATCCTAAAGTATCACCTTATAAGGGAGGCCATCGGCCATGAGTCAACACGCCATCGGCACCAACTGCGTTCAGGGCGGCTACACCCCGGGCAACGGGGAGCCCCGTCAGATTCCTATCATCCAGTCTACCACGTTTAAGTACAGCACCAGCGAGGATATGGGGAAGCTGTTCGATTTGGAGGCCAGCGGATATTTCTACACGCGCCTTCAGAACCCCACCAACGACATGGTAGCGGCTAAAATCTGCGCCTTAGAGGGCGGTACCGCCGCCATGCTCACCTCATCCGGACAGGCCGCCAACTTTTACGCCGTGTTCAACATTGCCAACTGCGGCGACCACGTTGTAGCCAGCAGCAGCATTTACGGCGGCACCTTTAATCTGTTTGCCGTAACCATGAAGAAAATGGGCGTGGACTTCACCTTCGTCTCCCCCGACTGTACAGACGAGGAGCTGCAGGCCGCTTTCCGTCCCAACACCAAGGCTGTCTTTGGCGAGACCATTGCCAATCCCGCCTTAACCGTGCTGGACATTGAAAAATTCGCCAAAGCCGCCCACGGCCACGGCGTCCCCCTGATCGTGGACAACACCTTCGCCACCCCCGTAAACTGCCGTCCCTTTGAGTGGGGGGCCGATATCGTCACCCACTCCACCACCAAATATATGGACGGCCACGGCGCTGCCGTGGGCGGCTGTATTGTGGACAGCGGCAAATTCGACTGGATGGCCCACCGGGACAAGTTCCCCGGCCTGACCACCCCGGACGACAGCTACCACGGGATCACCTATGCCGAACGCTTCGGTCAGGCAGGCGCCTTCATTACCAAGGCCACCGCCCAGCTCATGCGTGACTTCGGCTCCATCCAGTCCCCCCAGAACGCCTTCTATCTGAATCTGGGTCTGGAGAGTCTCCATGTCCGGATGCCCCGGCACTGCGAGAACGCCCTGTCTGTGGCCCAGTTCCTGAAGGGTCACGCTAAGGTCGCTTGGGTGTCTTACCCCGGGCTTGAGGGCGACAAGTACTACGAGACTGCCCGGAAATATATGCCCAACGGCACTTGCGGCGTGGTCTCCTTCGGCGTAAAGGGCGGCCGCGCGGCGGCTGAAGTATTCATGAAACACCTGAAGCTGGCCGCAATCGAAACCCATGTAGCCGACGCCCGCACCTGC
>CAJMQD010000272.1 GCA_905215425.1 uncultured bacterium | reverse complement strand
TCATTGTCCTCGTCCGATTGGGTGTCAAAGGTCACATACTTTAAAAAACGCTCCGCGACTGTCATTCACATACCGACTCCTTCCTGTTTGGCTCTATTAACCTCAGAGTATCCGGAATTTACGGTCCCGTCAAGGGTCCGGGGGGATTTTCCTTCGAAACATTGCATTTACCCGGTCAGTCCGCTATAATGCAGACAAAGACTGTATTGTCCGACTCCCGCTTTTTGATTCACAACTCCTGCGGAATCACAGGGAAAGCCGGGATCGACCGAAAGGAAGCAACCGATATGGCAGAAAAGATCTCTCTGGAGCTGGCCGAACAGCTCACACCGGAGCAGCAGGTGGAACAGGGTATGCTCTGCTTTCAGGAGCAGGACTATTCCGGCGCGGCAGACTGGTTTACCAAGGCCGCCATGGCCGGCGACCCGGTTGGGCAGAACAACCTGGGCCTGTGCTGCGGCAGCGGCTTGGGCGTGGCCCAGGACCGGGACGCAGCCTTCCAGTGGTACACCCAGTCCGCCCGGCAGGGCTATGTAAAGGGGCAGTATAACCTGGGCTGCTGCTACGAGTTCGGCTGGGGCACCGATATGGACGACGTACAGGCCGAGCGCTGGTATCAGGCCGCCGCCGACCAGGGGCTTGTGGGCGGTTTTCACGCTCTGGAGCAGCTGCACAAGCGCCAGCTGGAGGAGGAACAGACCCGCAAGGAGCAGGAGCGGGCGCAATTCGTGGCCTGCAACCAGGCCGCCCAGCAGTGGGACGCCGGGGCCCAATACCAGCTGGCCCTGTGCTACGAGTTGGGCCGCGGCACCCAGAAGGACCTTACCATGGCCGCTAAGTGGTACGAGGCCGCCGCCCGGCAGGGCCACGCCCAGGCCCAGTGCGCCCTGGGCACCTGCTTCTACTCCGGACAGGGGGTAGAAAAGGACTTCGCTCAGGCGGCGCAATGGTACACCAAGGCAGCGGAGCAGGGGGACGCCCGGGCTCAGCACAACCTTGCCGTATGTTATAAAAATGGGCAAGGTGTAGAGCAAGACTTGGATCAGGCACTGGCCTGGTATAAAAAATCTGCCGCCCAGGGCTATGCCCGGGCCATACAGGCGCTGGAAAAACTGACCGCCCAGATGGACTGACCCCACCGGTCCAGCCGTTGGCGGACAGCGCACAACGGTAAAAAAGCCGCCCCTTCAGAAGAAGGGGCGGCTCAGCTTGTCAAAAAGTGGTAAAACCACTTTTTGACAAGCTGCAAACATTTTAACTGCGTTAAAATGTTGTTGATTTCAAGGAAAGGGAACCCTGACGGTTCCCTTTCCAACTATCCTTCCCTCCGAATCCTTTGGGCGGAAGGACTTTTTCCACAGTCTGAAGCCGCCCCTTCAGAAGAAGGGGCGGCTTTCTGTTACGTCGAAAATCAGTCGGTGACGTAGGGCAGCAGGGCGACCTGACGGGCGCGCTTGATGGCCTCGGTCAGCTGACGCTGATGCATGGCGCAGGTGCCGGTGGTGCGGCGGGGCAGGATCTTAGCCCGCTCAGACGTATACCGGCGCAGCTTGGCGGCGTCCTTGAAGTCGATCATCTCGACCTTATCTACGCAGAAAGCGCAGACCTTGCGGCGCTTGCGGCTGCGAGGGGCTCTGTTATCACGTTCCATAGCCATGGATTTAACCTCCTTTTACGACCGGTTCCGGTCAAAGTCAGAACGGCAGTTCGCCGTCGTCATCAGAAAGCTCGGCAAAATGGTCGCCGTCCGCAGGGGGGGCGCCATAGCCGGAAGCGGGGGCCGCCTGAGAATAGCCGCCGCTGGAGTAGCCGCCGGAATAGCTCTGGTTGAAGCCTCCGCCGTCTCCATCCCGCTTGGAATCGCCGAAATATACATTGTCGGCAACCACCTCGGCGCTGGTGCGCTTGTTGCCGTCCTTGTCGGTCCAGTCCCGCATCTGCAGCCGGCCCTCCACCACGGCCATACGGCCCTTGGTAAAGAAGCGGCTGACAAACTCGGCGGTCTGGCGCCACGCCACCACGTCGATCCAATCGGTGGACCGCTCGCCGGTGGACTTGTCTTTAAAGTCCCGGTCGACTGCCAGACGGAAGGACGCCACAGGGGTCCCGGTCTGGGTGCGCCGGAGCTCGGGGTCACGGGCCAGGCGGCCCATGATGACGATATGATTGAGCATATCCGCTCCCCCTTACTGGTCCTTGCTGACGATCAGAGACCGCATCACGTTCTCGTTGATGCGGAACTGACGGTCCAGCTCAGCGGGGACGCCGGGCAGGGCG
>CAJMQD010000271.1 GCA_905215425.1 uncultured bacterium | reverse complement strand
CGCTGGTGTACCCCCCGCCGTGACAGTAGAGAATGGCCCGGCGGTCGCCGTGGGGCTGTTTCAGCCGGGTCCACGCAGCGGGCATTCCGGCCAAGGAGAACTCCTGCCAATCCATGCCGGCCATGGGCGCGGTGATGCGGCCCAGAATCTCCTGACTTCGGCGCTGGCGTTCCAGCTCCTCGGGGTCCATAGCATCTGGGGCGCTGGCGCTGTGCAGAGCTTTCAGGGCCCGCATCATAGGATCCAGGCGGGGACTTTCTGATTGCAGCTTTTTCTTGCGGGACAGCTTCAGTTTGTCCATAATTACCTCCGGGCGAGAATAAAAAGAATGAAATGATACGCCCATCCTATCATAAAAATTAGGGAAAGAAAAGCGGGTGTTTTGCCTTTTTTAGAGGCCAATCGTACCGCAGTTCTGGGTAGGTTGCGTATTGCGCCCTGATGTGATACTATAAGCAGGCGGACAGGAAGGCGGATATCGCAGCGCGCTGAACCTGCCCGCTGGAATCGAAAAGCCTGCCGCCTGCGGCGCGGGAGAGAATTGAGTCAACCAGAGAGGAGAGAGGGCAGAATGGCCAAGCCAAACAGTCAGTGGTATAAGCTGGACAATGCAGGCGTTCTGTACTCGGCTCTCCAGCGGGAGGAGTATTCCGCCATCTACCGCTTTTCCGCCCTGATGGCCGAACCTGTAAAGCCAAGGGCGCTTCAAACGGCCATTGATCGGGTGATGCCCAGGTTCCCCAGCTTTGCGGTGCGCATTCGCCGGGGGCTGTTCTGGTACTATCTGGAGCCCAATACCGCCCCCGGTCCCTTTTTGAAGGAGGACGTTTCGGACCCGTGTCAGCCTGTGCGCTTCCGGGAGGACAATGGGTGGCTGGTGCGGTTTTATTGTGGGCGAAGCCGAATTTCGATCGAAGTATTTCATGCCCTGTCTGACGGGGCGGGAGCATTGACCTTCTTCCGCACCCTGTTGGCGGAATATCTGCGGCAGCTTGGGGTGGAGGTCCCGGCGGGGGATGGTGTGCTGGATCTGCAGGAACTGCCCCGGCCGGAGGAACTGGAGGATGCCTATGCCCGCTATGCGGGGAACTATGCCTTCGGCCTTCGGCGGCTGCCAAAAGCATACCAGAATATTGGCACACCGGAGCCTTTTTATACCTTTCATATCACCATGGGCTTTGTCCCGCTGGCTGCCCTTAAGGAGCGGGCCAAATTCTATGGGGCCTCTATTACAGAGTATCTGTCAGCTGTGCTGATCCAGGTGATCTTAGACAAGCAGAAGCGGGAAAAGCCCCACCGGCTGCGCCAGGTGGCGCTGGCGGTGCCCATCAACTTGCGCAGCTGGTTCCCGTCGGAGACGCTGCGGAACTTTATCACCACGGTACGGCCCTATGTTGATCCGGCCCTGGGGGACTATACCTTTCCGGAGATCGTCTCTCAGGTGCGGCACTTTATGAAGCTGCATATCAACCGCCAGGAGCTGCAGGCGGCTTTTACCGGGAATGTTCGCTTTACTCAGAATTTTCTTCTGCGGGCCATTCCTGTGTTTATCAAAAATCCTGTTATGGCCCTGAATTACCGCCTGCTGGGGGTGCGCCCATATTCCTGCACCTACACCAACCCCGGCGCCTTTACCGTTCCGCCGTCTATGGCCCCCCATATTACCGGGGCGGAGGTCGTCCTGGGACAGGCGATGGTGCCCCGGTGCCACTGCGCCAGCATCAGCTATGGGGATACCATGGAGATCACATTTGCCGGCACTCAGGCGGAGACAGAGACGGAGCGGGATTTCTTCCGCTTTTTGGTTCAGGAAGGGATTCCGGTACGGGTGGAGAGCAACCGATGAGAGCCGGAAGCGGGAAAAGAGGAGCTGTTTTATGTCCTACTGTGTAAACTGCGGGGTGAAGCTGAACCCCGGCGCCAAGGTCTGCCCCCTGTGCGGTACCCCGGCCTGGAAGCCGGACCCCACTGCGCCGGCCTATTTTCCGACGAAGCCGGCGGAGATTCGGCCTGCCTCCCGGCGAGAGGGTGCAATTCTGATTACTGCGATGCTGTCGTCGGTGTCTCTCTGCTGCGGTATGCTGAATTTGCTGCTGCCCACGGAGCGGCCTTGGTGGCTGTATGTGGTGGGAGCGGCGGTGATGCTGTGGGTGTGGTTTGCACTGCCTATGGTGGTGCGCTGCCTGCCGGTGTTCTTTCGGCTTACCGCCGATGTGGCCGCGATCGGCGTATATGTGTGGATGATCTCGATTGATCTGAACGGCCGGGCTTGGTTCCGGGGGCTGGT
>CAJMQD010000270.1 GCA_905215425.1 uncultured bacterium | reverse complement strand
GAGCGGCACCCACGATCATGCTGGTGAGGATGCTCTTGACAATAACGGTAATGTAGTTGCCCTGGTTGGACAGAACGACCACTTTCAGGCCGTCGTACTGGGCTTCCAGCTCCTTGAACGCTTCCAGACAGTTATCCGAAACCGTGCTGGCGCTGGCCGTGGAGCTCTTGAAAATTTTGAGCACGGCGGCCCGCTCGCCATTCAGACGGGTATAGCTGGCCTCGGCGTTATCAATGACTTCCACATCCGCCACATCGGAGAGGCGGACATCGCCAAAGCCATCCACATGGAGCAGCAGCGCGCCCTCGATATCGGCCACGCTGTCGTACTCCTCGCCAACTTTCAGCAGCCAGGATTTTCCGCTGGAGTCCTTGACGTAGCCGGCGGGCATGGAGAAGTTCTGGGCGTAGATGAGGGTGGCCAGCGTGTCGATATCCAGCTGCTTGGCCACATCGGCGCTGGCGAGGGCTTTCTCCTTGGCCGCCTCATACTGGGCGTTGGCCTCGTCGTACTGGGTCTGGTAGTTGTTCAGCATCTCACGGGCTTCGGTAAACTTCATGTACGCGGAGAGCTGCTGGCTGGAATAGCTGCCCAGCGCCTGGGAGAACGTGTTCATCAGCTCGGGCACATTGTCCATTGCCTTGATGGTATCTTCCAGCGTTTTATAGATGGTGCTCATGCTCTGCTGCACTTCCAGGTCGCCCGCCAGATCTCCGGCGGTGCTGCCGTCGGCACCCGTTTCCAGGTTCAGGCGGTTCTGCAGCTGCTGCAGGGCAACGGTGAGCTTATCGGTGATATCGCGCAGCTCGCCGATGATGGAAATGAGGGAGTCAATGTCCCGCATTCCCGTCTCGTTGAACTGGTCCACCACATGCTGCAGGCCATCGCGCACCTCGATCAGCGCCTGCTGGATCTCCGGCTCGTTGACCACGGCGATCAGCTGGTTCACACTGTCCAGCAGGGCCTGCGCCTTATCCCGGACGGTGGTCACGGCGGCACCCACCTCGGTGCCCATCTGAGCCATCACGGTATCGGAGACCATGTCGCCGTAGTTTTTCAGCTGTTTTTCGTACTCCTTGCGGCCGGCTTCGATCTGGGCCTGGGCGGCTTCCAACTGCTCATGGGCCGCCGCCAGCTGGACGTCGATGGTCTCCAGCAGCTTCTCGTTGATGACGTCGATCTTGGACTGGCTCAGCTGCACCTGCACCATCTTCTCGATGAGGCCGTTGGCCGAGATGCTGGACACGCCGCCCCTGCGCTCCACATAGGGCACCAGCGTGCCGCTGACGAAATCGGAGAGGTCGTAGACATCACTGCCTTCGCGGCTGATGGCAACCGTCATAAAGGCATTCATGTTCATGCTGTATTCAATGATGGAAGGGGTCAGGCAGCTGCTTGGCAGGCTGGACACCGTCTGGTCCACCTTGTTGGACACCTTGACCATGGTGCTGTTCATGTCGGTGCCCTCGGAGAACTTCATCAGCAGCAGGCTGTAGTTTTCCGCCGAGGTGGCGGTGATGGTGTCCACACCCGCCACGGTACCCAGGGCGTTTTCCATCACGTCGGAGACTTCGCTCTCCACACGCTCCGGGCTGGCACCGGGGTAAACCGTGACCACCATCAGGTACGGCGTGCTGATGTCCGGCAGCAGGTTGGTCTGCATGTGGCTGAGGGCCACGAACCCCAGCAGCAGGACCATGACAACACCAACCAGCACCGTAAACGGTTTTTTGACACTGAATTTTTCCATTTCTTCCTACCGTTTCTCTTAGGCCCCCCAAGCAGCGGGGCTTAAATTTCCTTTAGTATCCTTATTATACACGAGGGGGAGGGGGTTGCAATAGTCCCTTGGTGAATCTTTTATAAAACTTAAGATACTTTTCCGCAACCGGGGAATTCTCCGCTCAATTCCTCAATTTTTTGACCCGTTTCCAGAATTTTCATGTCGAAATCAGGTTGTATACGAACGAGCTGGGCCGATCATTGCGCCCGCCGCCCAATTTTTTGAGGCCCGAACACGGTGCCCGGACGCGGCGATTTTATTTTTTTCGTGGAAATGTGGTTTTGATTATGGTATACTAACATCAGAATGGAATATCAGGCTCATTTGGAGCCCGACTCAGATACAACGAGAACAACAACCACCCCAAAGAGGAATGCTATGAAAAAAGTCATCTCTGTCCGTTTTAAGGACAACGGCAAAAGCTATTATTTTGACCCCGCCGATGCTGACATCAAGGCCGGGGATTACGTCATTGTGGAAACTGCCCGCGGCATCGAGTGCGGCGAGGTGGTGCAG
>CAJMQD010000269.1 GCA_905215425.1 uncultured bacterium | reverse complement strand
CTTTTACTGCAACAAAAAACGGACCTGGGAACTCACTTTGCTTCCCAAGTCCGCCTCAACTGGATCCAGACGCTGTTTTCAGCGCTCCGATTCGGATATGAAACAAGGCGAGTTGGAATTTTGGGTACGCATCATCGTGCGCATGCTGTACATGCACATCATATCCATCATCATAATGCTGGCGTTGGTGAAAGTACGCATCCGACTCGCTCCTCTCCTTGTTGATGTTTTGCGGGCTTCTGCCCTACTGCTTGGGTACAGTTTAGCCCATAAAAGGGGCGATGTCAACCTCGGCTTTCCGAAAAACAGCACAAAACACGTATCTTTGTCCTTTTATTTTTATGCCTCTTGTATAAAATGCAAATTTTCCTTCTTTTTTCTCTGTTTGATTTTCCTTTTGCAGGATTTGCTCCGCGCTTTCTCCGTCTATCTCATACGCCCCATAAACAAAAGGGCGCAGAGATGATCTCTGCGCCCTTTGTGTCTCAGTATTAAGACAGCAACACGGAATCCGTCTCCTCCTGCTGTCCGGCCACGGCGGCAAAGCGGGCCAGCAAGTCCTCTTTGGTCAACTGTTTCTTCTCCTCCCCGGAGATGTCCAGAATGATCTTTCCCGCATTCATCATGATCAAACGGTTGCCGTGGATAATGGCATCCCGCATATTGTGGGTGATCATCATGGCGGTCAAGTGGTTCTCCGCCACGATCTGGTCGGACAACTCCAACACCTTTGCCGCGGTGGCGGGGTCCAGCGCAGCAGTGTGCTCGTCCAGCAGCAGCAGCTCGGGGCGGCGGAGGGAGGCCATCAGCAGGGTCAGCGCCTGACGCTGGCCGCCGGACAGCAGGCCCACCTTGCTGGTCATGCGGTCCTCCAGACCCAGTCCCAGCGTCTTGAGCTTCTCCCGGTACTCCTCCCGTTCCGCCCGGGTGATGCCCCAGGCCAGCCCACGGCGCTTGCCCCGGCGGGCAGCCAGAGCCAAGTTCTCCTCGATCTGCATGGTGGGAGCGGTACCCATCATGGGGTCCTGGAACACACGGCCGATAAATTGCGCTCGCTTATGCTCCGGCAAATGGGTAACATCCTTGCCGTCAATG
This sequence comes from uncultured bacterium, assembly GCA_905215425.1. Classification (GTDB taxonomy): domain Bacteria; phylum Bacillota; class Clostridia; order Oscillospirales; family Oscillospiraceae; genus Lawsonibacter. Next base: position 1,223 of record CAJMQD010000269.1, on the reverse strand, counting down.
GCGATGGTGCCGGCATCGACGGCGAACGTCCCTGCCACTGCGTTCAGCATGGTGGATTTACCTGCACCGTTTCCGCCAATCACCGTAACAAAATCACCGTCGTTCAGGGTAAGGCACAAATCCTGCAGCGCAGTCTTGGCGTTGATGGTACCGGGGTTGAATGTCTTATATACATGGTTCAGCTCAAGCATTTCCGTTCCCTCCCTTTGCGGACTGAGGCTGGATCTTCTGGCGGAACATCTTGCCCTTCCAGTAGGGAATCGCCAGGAACACGGCCACGATCAGAGCGGTGACCAGCTTCAGGTCATTGGTATTCAGGCCCAACTGCAGCACAATTTGCAGCACGATGTAATAGATCACCGCACCGATGGCCACAGCCAGCAGCGTCAGTGCAAAGTTGCGGAAAATCTTGCCGAAAATCACCTCGCCGATGATCACAGCGGCCAGACCGATCACGATGGCGCCCCGGCCCATATTGATGTCGCTGGAGCCCTGATACTGGGACAGCAGAGCGCCGGACAGGGCCACCAGACCGTTGGACAGCATCAGACCCAGCACAATGTTGGCGTTGGTGTCGATGCCCTGGGCCCGGGCCATGTGGGGGTTGGCGCCGGTGGCCCGGATAGAGCTGCCCTTCTCCGTACCGAAGAACCAGTAGAGAATCCCAATCACCACCACGGTAATGACCAGCAGCAGGGGCAGGGGATTATCCAGCGACATAGTCCGCACATACCGCTGGGAAAGCAGCAGGTCATACTTATCCACGCTGACCGCTTGGTTGGCCTTGCTGTCCATAATGCGCAGGTTGATGGAGTACAGGGACAGCTGGGTCAGAATACCGGCCAGGATCGCGGGGATACCGCAGCGGGTGTGGAACAGACCGGTGACCAGTCCGGCCAGCATACCGGCGGCCATTGCCGCCAAAACGGCCAGCCAAGGGTTGACTCCGGCCCGGATCAGCATGACGCAGGCCGCGCCGCCGGTGGCCAGAGAGCCGTCTACCGTCAGGTCTGCCACATCCAGAATGCGGTAAGTGATATACACACCGATGGCCATAATGCCCCAGACAAGGCCCTGGGCTGCTGCACCGGGCAGGGCGTTCATCAATGACGTCAGGAAACTCATACTTCTTCTCCTTACAAACGTTTTCTTCTCATGCCGAAAGAGGCGGCAGATTTTGCCGCCTCTTTCAAGGGGGAAATGGGTTTCAAATCGGTTGATCA
>CAJMQD010000268.1 GCA_905215425.1 uncultured bacterium | reverse complement strand
TGGAGGACAAGGATACCGCTCGCGCGGAAAAACTCCAGCGCGAGCTGACGAGCACAGTGGATGAGGTTTTGCAGACCAGCGCGTCGAAGGCGGCCGTTCTGACGCAGACCCTCACCCAGGATGCGGGATTGGCACAGCAAGCCCGGGAAAACAATATTTCCACGGGCAAGGCGGCGCTGGTGAACCAGGCGATTGCCCTGAACGGCGGGCTGAAGTTTGCGGAGCTTGCGGAGCTTTCCGTGGAGGAGCTGAAGGATCTGGTCGAGGCGGGCGCCCCGGGCATGCCCATCGGCACGGACAAGGCCATGGACCTTGCCGCGGCGGCGTTTGGCAAGGTCTCTGCCGCCAAGATGGCATACAGCGCGGTCGATCCCGAGCTGGACGAATCCCCCGCCCACTATGAGGTGGAGATCAAGAGCCAGAGCGGCGAGGAGTTCGAGTACAAGCTCGACGCCTACACCGGCGCGGTGCTGGAGCGGAAGTATGAGGGCGCGGACGGGACGGATGATGATACCATCGCGCCCCAGCCGGAAAAGCCCGACCGGCAGCCCGACGCCCCCTCCGGACAGAAGACGGACATCGGCTACGCCAAGGCGAAGTCCATCGCCCTGAACCACGCCGGCGTTAAGCAAGACGCGGTTTATGACATGGAGGTGGAGCTGGACGAGGAGGACGGAATCCTGGTCTATGAGGTGGAGTTCAAGTCCGGCAATATGGAGTATAGCTATGAAATTGACGCAGCTTCCGGCGCAGTGCTGAAGCATGAATCGGAGCGGGATGACTGACCATAACTGACCATATAAGTAAGACCGCGCCGTCCCACAGGACGGCGCGGCCATTTTAATTGCATTTTAATTGCGTTTCATGGCGAAACCCAGCCCGGCTCCACACAGACCGCCCACAATGTGGGTCAGTTGGGACACGTTGTCCCGCACGGTGACGGCGTCCACGATCTCGCCCCCCAGATAGATGAAAACTACCAGGATCAGGGTGAGGGGGATGGCGCCCTCCCGCATTCCGGCCAGAGAGGACAGCACGATCATCATAAACACGATGCCGCTGGCCCCCAGCAGGGCGGAGCCGGGAAAGAAGAGGAACTGGACCAGTCCGGACACCAGGGCGGTAAACAGGATGCAGCCCAGCAGACGTCCGCTGCCGTACTTCTCCTCCAGGGGCGGCCCAATTACCAGAAGGAGGGTCATATTGCTTATGTAGTGGGCATACCCGGCGTGGCCCAACACATGGGCCACCATGCGTATGTAGGTGAAGGGATCGGCAAGCGGGGCGCGGTAGACACAGAATAGGGTGTGTGTCGTCCAGCCGCCGGTAAGACGCCCCAGCAGCAGCGCCGCCAGAGACAGCAGGGCAAAGGACAGCACCACCGGGGAGTTATACTGTATGTGCAGTTTTTTCATAAGCTCCTCCTGAATCGAAAGTGAAAAATCCCCGCCCTTGCACAGGGCGGGGATCGAACGCTTAGTGGTTCAAGACCCGGACGCGGATCACGCCGGGAATGGCACGCAGCTCACCCGCAGTGGTGTCGTTGATGCGGGTGTTGATATCCACCATGGTATAGGCGTAGTCCTTCTTGGACTTGTTGGTCATGTTTTCTACGTTCACGCCCTCCTTGGACAGGATGGACATGATCTGGGTCAGCATGGAGGGGACATTTTTATGGATCAGGCACAGACGGGAGATACCGCTCCACTCCTGGGCCACGTTGGGCATATTCACGGAGTTGCGGATGTTGCCGTTGATCAGGTAGTCCCGCAGCTGGCGGGCGGCCATAACAGCGCAGTTGTCCTCGCTCTCGGGAGTGGAGGCGCCCAGGTGGGGCAGAGCCACTACGTTGGGGGTGGCCACGATCTTCTCGTCGGGGAAGTCGGTGACATATTTGGCAATGCGGCCGGACTTCAGTGCGGCGATCATGTCGTCATCGTTCACCAGACCGCCGCGAGCCAGGTTCAGCACCCGGGCCTGTCCCTTCATCTTGGCGATGGCCTCAGCGTTGATGAAGTCCTTGGTGTCCTTGCTGTAAGGCACGTGGATGGTAACATAGTCAGAGACCCGGTACAGGTCGTTCACATCCTTCACCACATGGACATGGCGGTCCAGACGGAGGGCGGCGTCCACAGACAGGAAGGGGTCATAGCCGTACACATCCATCCCTAAGTCCAGGGCGGCGTTACAAACCAGAGCACCGATGGCACCCAGACCGATGACACCCAGAGTCTTGCGGTAAAGCTCGGGGCCCACAAAGGCGGACTTGCCCTTCTCTACGGCGGCGGCCAGGTCGATGCCGGGGTCAGCGGCCTGCTC
>CAJMQD010000267.1 GCA_905215425.1 uncultured bacterium | reverse complement strand
TCGTTATGGCGGCTCTGCTCCTGAAAATACTGGCTCACCCGGTTTTTCAGCGCCTTGGCCTTGCCCACATAGATTACCGTGTTCTTGGCGTCCTGCATAATATAGACGCCGGGCTTCAGCGGCAGGGCATGGGCTTTCTCCTTCAATTCGTCAAAGGTCATCTGTGTTCCCTCCTTTCCCGCAGACCAAAAAAGGCGCCGCTGGTGCGGCGCCTTTTTTCATGGCTGAGACGTTATGGGCGGATTATTCGGCGAAATCGGAAGAAATCATCTTGGTCAGAGCCTCTACCGCTTCCTTCTCGTCGGGACCGTCCGCAATCAGTTTGATCTGCGTTCCCTTTACGATGCCCAGGGAGAGGACACCAAGCAGGCTTTTTGCGTTGACTTTCCGTTCTTCCTTTTCCACCCAGATAGAACTTTTAAACTCGTTCGCTTTCTGGATAAAGTAAGTTGCAGGTCTGGCGTGCAGGCCAACCTGATTGTTAACGACTGCTTCCTGACTATACATATGGCCTCGTACCTCCATACTCATCGTATTATAGACTTAGCATACCAAATTTATACCGCTCTCGTCTATGGCATTATACACAAATCTGCCCGGTCTACCTGTGGAATTTGTCTGAACAAGTTTGGCAACTTGCCACTTGACAAGGTTCTTTTGCTTTTGTTGAGTTCACAATTTTTCTTTGTTTCGCTCACTTCAGCTCCGCCGCGTCGTCACAAAGTCCGCTTCGCACGGGACACCCATACTGGGCCTCCCATGCTGCGCTCCCTTGTTCCTCCTTTCCCCGCAAAACCCGCTTCGCTGGGCTTTTACGGGGCAGATTTACACGTATTCCGGCGGGGACGGGAGTTATTTCACTTTCCTCTCACTTCAGCTCCGCTACGGTCACACCGTCCTCTCCTTCGCCGTAGCGGCCGGGGCGGAAGGACTTGACGTAGCGGCTGCGCTTGAGATAGGCCCGCACGGCATTGCGCACCGCGCCCGTTCCCTTACCGTGGATAATGGTCACGCTCTCCAGCTTGCCCATCATGGCGGTATCCAGGAAGTTCTCCAGTGCAGCCACCGCCTCGTCGGTCATCATCCCCCGCAGGTCGATCTGGCTGGGCACGGCGGCGGTACGCAGGGTGTGCTCTGCCCGGGAAATGATCTTGCGGGCCTGCTTCTGTGTCTCCGTCTCTCCTTCCACCACCCGGACTTCCTCCTGTTTTGCTGTGATATTCAGGATCCCGGCCTGAAGCTGGAGCACTCCGTCCTTGTTTACAGACAGCACCGTGGCCCTGGTGCCCATCTTTACCAGCTCCACCGCATCCCCTTTCACCGCGGGCCGGGTGGGGGGCGGCGCTTCGATCTCCGGGCCGGAGCCGCCGATGTTCCGCTCCGCCTCGTTCAGCAGCCGGCGGGCCTCTGCCCGGCTGTCATTCACCTGCTGCCAATCCAGCCGGTCCTGACGTTTTCTGACCTCTTTCAGCTCAGCCAGTGCCAGATCGCTGGCCGCCCGGGCCTCGTCTATGATCGCCCGGGCCTCCGCCTGGGCTTTGGACATGGCCTTCTCCCGCTCCTGTTCCAGCTTCTGGCGGTACTCCCGGGCCTTGGCGGCGGACTGCTCCATCTCCAGCTTCAGCTTCCGGGCCTGTTCCCGCTCCTTCTCCATCTCCTGCCGCTGCTGATCCAGGCGGGTCAGAACGTCTTCAAACCGCACGTTCTCCGCGTCCAGCCGGGCGGCGGCCTTCTCGATGATGTTCTCCGACAAGCCCAACCGCCGGGAGATGGCGAAGGCGTTGGACTTGCCCGGGATGCCCAGCACCAACCGGTAGGTGGGGGCCAGGGTGTCCACATTGAACTCACAGGAGGCATTTTCCACCCCCTGCGTGGTCATAGCGTACACCTTTAATTCAGCATAGTGGGTGGTGGCGGCCACCAGGGCCCCAAAACTGCGGGAATCCTCGATGATGGCGGCGGCCAGAGCCGCGCCCTCCACCGGGTCGGTACCCGCCCCCAGCTCGTCGTACAGAATCAGGGTGTTGTCGTCCGCCTCCTTCAGAATGGCCACAATATTGGTCATGTGGGAGGAGAAGGTGGACAGCGACTGTGCAATCGACTGCTCATCGCCGATGTCCGCCAGCACCCGGCTGAACACCCGGACGGTGGAGTCGTCCCGGGCGGGAATATGCAGTCCGCATTGGGCCATCAGGGTCAGCAGACCCATCGTTTTTAACGTCACCGTCTTGCCTCCGGTATTGGGCCCGGTGATCATCAGGGTGTCAAAATGTTCCCCCAGCTCCAAATCATTGGGCACGGCCTTCTTCTGGTCCAGCAGGGGGTGCCGCGCCCCCCGCAGGTGG
>CAJMQD010000266.1 GCA_905215425.1 uncultured bacterium | reverse complement strand
CCTGACGGCCTGGTGGCCATAGCGGAGGAGCAGACCGGCGGAAAGGGGCGAAAGGGCAGAACCTTTCAGTCTCCGAAGGGGGGACTGTATCTGTCCCTGCTGCTGCGGCCCGATCTGCCTCCGGTAGAGGTGACCGATATTACCGCTTGGGTGGCGGTGGCGGTGTGCGATGGGATCGAGGCCGCCTGCGGGGTCAGGCCCCGGATCAAATGGACCAACGATCTGGTGCTGAACGGGAAGAAGCTGTGCGGGATCCTGACGGAGATCGGTCTGGAGGGGGAGAGCCATGCCCTGGACTATCTGGTGCCCGGTATCGGCATCAATGTCTCCCAGACGCCGGAGGATTTCGGCCCGGAGCTGGCAGCCACCGCAACCTCACTGAGCTGTGAGCTGGGACGACCTGTGCGCCGGGCGGATTTGGCCGTTGAGGTCATTCGGGCGCTGGACCGGATGTACTCCGGCTTTCCCCAGAATAAGCCGGAGTATCTGGAGCGGTATCGGGCGGACTGCCTGACTCCCGGCAATCAGGTGCAGCTCATTACCCCCAATTCCCGGCGGGAAGCCTATGCTGTGGAGATCGACGACCAGTTCCGCCTGGTGGTGGAATTTCCGGATGGAACCAGACAGGCTCTGTCCGCGGGAGAGGTATCCGTGCGGGGAATGTACGGGTATGTGTAAAAAAGGGGCCTGAACGCCCCGGTTTTCGGCGAAAATCGGGGTGTTCTCCCTTGACAGAAGGGGAAAAAGCGGATAAGATAGAGCGGTAATAGCGCAAGATGCGTGGAAGAGGACAAGTATTTGGACGAAACCCTTCAGAGAGCCGCCGGGTGGTGCGAGGCGGCAGGGACGTTTAAAGAATATCACCTCTGAGCAGAGGGCTGAACAGCAGTAAGCTCCTCCGGCTGCCCCCGTTACCGGGCATAGCTTGAGTGGCCGAGACCTGTGTCTTGGCAAAAAGAGTGGTACCGCAGAGTGTTCAACGCTTTGTCTCTTTAAAAGAGACAAGGCGTTTTTTGTATCTGCGCACTGAAAAAGGAGGTCCCTATGAACTGCCCCAACTGTGGAAAACCCATGGAAGAGGGCGTCCTGGACAGCCGAGGTCCTATCCGCTGGACGGACAGCGCCTCTGGTATGTCTATCCCCGCCGGTGCCCATGATATCCTGCTGGGAAAGGCGCTGGGCCTTTTCCGGCCAAAGGCTTATCTCTGCCGCTGCTGCCGCAAGGTGGTTGTGGAGTATTGAACTGCGCTGCCCATGATGGAAAACACCACGTCATTCTATAAACGGAGGAAATACTATGGATTACAATAAGACCATCAACCTGCCAAAAACCGACTTTCCCATGCGGGCCGGCCTGCCCAACCGGGAGCCGGGGATGCTGGACCGCTGGAACCAGATGGACCTGTACAACGAGCTGCTGAAGAAAAACGAGGGCAAGCCCCGCTTTGCGCTGCACGACGGCCCTCCCTTCTCCAACGGCTCTCTGCACATGGGCCACGCCCTGAACAAGTCGCTGAAGGATTTCATCACCCGTTCCTATGCCATGCGGGGCTACTACACCCCCTATATCCCCGGCTGGGACAACCACGGTATGCCCATCGAGTCTGCCATTATCAAGGAGCAGAAGCTCAACCGCAAAGCCATGAGTGTAGCCGATTTCCGTACTGCCTGCCACAAGTATGCGGATAAATATATCGGGATCCAGATGGAGGGCTTTAAGCGCATCGGTGTTTTGGGCGACTGGGAGCACCCCTATAAGACCATGGACCCCAGTTTTGAGGCTGAGGAGGTCAAGGTCTTTGGTCAGATGTACAAGAAGGGCTATATCTACAAGGGCCTGAAGCCTGTTTACTGGTGCTATCACGACGAGACTGCCCTGGCAGAGGCCGAGATCGAGTATCAGGACGACCCCTGTACCACTGTGTACGTCAAGTTCCCCATGCACGACGATCAGGGCAAGCTGGGACATCTGGATCACAGCAAGCTGTTCTTCGTGATTTGGACCACCACCATCTGGACCCTGCCCGGCAACCTGGCCATCGCCCTGCACCCCGACGAGAGCTACGCCGTGGTGAAGAATAAGGCCAACGGAGAGATGTATGTCATGGCCGAGGCCCTGACCGCCAAGGTGATGAAGGCGGCAGGGGTTGAGGACTATGAGATCATAGAGACTCACCCCGGCAGCTTCTTCGAGAATATGCTGGCCGACCACCCCTTCCTGCCCAAGACCAGCCGCCTGGTGCTGGCCGACTACGTGACCATGGACTCCGGTACCGGCTGCGTCCACACCGCGCCCGGCTTCGGCGCGGATGACTACCAGACCTGCAAGCGCTACGGCATGGACATG
>CAJMQD010000265.1 GCA_905215425.1 uncultured bacterium | reverse complement strand
CCCTGTCCCTCCCCATCATCCTGTTTCCGGAGGCCAGTGGTGCAGTTGTCGGCACACTGAACGGCTGGGTCTTGGATTATCTGGGCGCACCTTATATGTGGTTTGGTATCTTCTGCCTCATCTTTTGCATCTACATCATCGTCAGCCGCTATGGCAAGGTCCATCTGGGGGACAAGGGCGAAAAGCCCGAGTTCAAGACATTCTCTTGGGCTGCTATGCTGTTTTGCTGCGGTGTCGGTGCCGGCGTGCTATACTGGGGCTTCATCGAGTGGGGCTATTATTTCCAGGCGCCTCCCTTAGGCCTTGAATACGGCACTTGGCAGGCCGGCGAGATGGCTCCCGCTTATGGCTTCTTCCACTGGGGGCCCACTGCCTGGGCCATCTACGCCGTCTCTGCCTGTACCTTTGGCTATATCATGTTCGTGAGAAAGAGCAATGTTCTAAAGTGCAGTGAGGGTTGCCGCGGCCTGCTGGGTAAGAAGGTGGATGGCCCCCTGGGCAAGGTCATCGACGTGTTCTTCATCTTCGGCATCGTGGGCGCCGTGGCCACCTCCCTGGGTCTTGCCAATCCTCTGGTTACAGCATGCATTTGCACCCTGTTTGGAATCGAAGCCACCCCCATGCTCCAGATCATCATCCTGCTCATCATCGTTGCCATGTTTGGTCTCAGCGCTTACTCCGGCCTGAACAAGGGGATCAAGTTCCTCAGCGACTCAGGCGTATGGCTGGCTTTGCTGCTGATCGCATTTGTCTTCGTGGTTGGCGACACCAAGTTTATCTATGATACCACCACCACAGCTATCGGCCTTATGGCGCAGAATTTTATCCGGATGTCCACTTGGCTCGACTCCATCGGGTTATCCGGCTTTCCCCAAAGCTGGACTGTGTTCTACTGGGCATGGTGGGCCGGCTACGCCCCCTTCCTGGGCATGTTTATCGCCCGCATTTCCAAGGGCCGCACCGTCAAGAGTATGGTAGCCGGTTCCCTGCTGTTTGGCAGCGCAGGCTGCATCCTTTTCTTTGGTGTGCTGGGCAACTATGGCCTGGACCTCCAGTTGAGCGGCGCCTTCGACGTGGTCAACTCCCTCAGCGAGATCGGTCCCGCCAACACCATTGTGGAAATCCTGCTTACCCTCCCCTTCGGGAAGATTGCTGTCATTTTGGTGGCCCTGCTCTGTTTCGTCTTTGCGGCCAATTCCTATGACTCAGCCTCCTATATCATCGCTGCCAACTCTCAGATTCGCGTGGAGAACGGTGAATCCGTGCCTATCCTGCGGCTAATCTGGGCTTTTGGCCTGTCCCTGATCCCTATTGGCTTTATCATTTTGGATGCGCCTCTGGCTACCCTGCAGACTGCTACCCTGGTGCTGTCCATCCCCATCGCTTTTATCATCGTGATTATTGGTATCTCCTATCTCAAGATGGTTAAGGAAGATATCCTCTCCGGCGTTTTGGATCAGCCTCTTGTCGTGCGTAACTTCTCCGAGCTCACGAAGACTGAGATCTCTGCCAAAAAGTAAATCGTTGACGATGACATGATATCAAAAGGGGCGCGCTGTAGAATAAAGTTTGCAACGCGCCCCTTTTCTGCTCATGTTAGCGAAGCGGCAGAGGACAGCCGCCTATTGCGGATAGAGCGGAAAACCGGCGGCAGGGCACATGGAAAACGACCATGTGGCCTGCCGCCGGTTTGCTGTTTTATGGGGGAAACCTTAACGGGCGGTATAAAGAAAAACGATTGGAACCCGCCACCCCGATAAAGGGATAAAGAGGCAGGGAGGATCGGCACCCAGCGGACATTTTTCCTAATTTGACAGCGGGAAAAGGCTTTTTTCAGGGCGTTTCGTCCGCATGCTTTTGTGAACAGGCCCTATAAGGGCCTACTCAAGCTACCACTTTAGCTGGTAGTTATGACTTTGCTGGATGGCTTTGGAAAACAGGGGCGCCGCTCTGCGGATCAGCAGCAAGCGGGTTTGCAATCCGGTGCGAAGCGAGAGGAGAAACAGCCGGAGTCTCCCCCGCAGAACTGCAGCGATGAAAGGAATTCTGCTGCGTCAATGGCGGCGGGGTGCAGGATGCGGAGAAAACGGTTCAGCGCGGCTTGCGGTGCCGTTGGGGAAAAGCCGGGATGGGGTCCCATCGGAGCCCCGGCCTTGGACGGGAGGCGCTGCTCAGGACAGTTTGGATATGGCCGCCATGTCCTGTTCCAGGTCGCGGTAGACCGCGTGATAGAGCTTGTAGTAGTCATTGTATTTGGCGTGGGCTTCCGGGTCGGGCCGTACCTTCTCATCCAGCACCTGCCAGCTCCTGATATCCTCCAGAGTGAGCGTGCCGGTACCCAAGCCTGCCAGCATCA
>CAJMQD010000264.1 GCA_905215425.1 uncultured bacterium | reverse complement strand
CCACGTGCTGCTGGAGGAGCACTCCCCCCACGGCATCGGCAACCACGCCGTGATCATCACCGAGCACGACGAGGCCCTGTGCCTGAAGATCAAGGCCCTGCTGGAGAGCCTGCACTATGTGGGCTTCTCCAACTTCGACATCAAGTATGACAGCCGGGACGGCAAGTACAAGCTGTTCGAGATCAACTGCCGCCAGGGCCGCAGCAACTACTACGTCACCGGTGCGGGGTACAATATTGCCAAGCTGCTGGTGGAGGACTTGGTGGAGCATAAAGAGCTGCCCTTCGTCATCACGGAAAACGAGTCTCTGTGGCGGATGGTGCCCAAGGCGGTGGCCTTCAAGTTTGTGCCCAAAGCCTACCACCCCCGGATGAAGGCCCTGCTGAAAAAGGGGGCGGCCACCCACTCCCTGGAGTACAGCCGGGACTTCGGCCCCCAGCGCTTCTGGCGGGTGTGGAAGACCCACATCGGGAATATGGTGCGGTTTAACCGGCACAATAAGGTGCCGGAGGAGAATTTGTAAGATCAAAATATCCAGCAGCTCACAAGCCCCCCTTGCCAAAGGGCCGATTCCCCCTATCAGGGGGAAATGTCCCGCAGGGACAAAAGGGGTAGGGAGGTGGCGCGAAGCGCCGGGGGGATTCCGGCAGGTCTCTAAAATAGAATCCCCCAGTCACCGCCTTGCGGCGGTGCCAGCCCCCTTTCGCAAGGGGGCCTTTGAGCGGCAAGGGCAGAGCCCTTGCCCTACGGAGAAACGCTGCGCCCCTACGGGGGTGTGGGGGTGTAACCCCCACTCATCTAAAACGGGTGGGTGGGAGGGTATTTCAATTTTTGAGGTAACAAAATGACTGACCGTTTAGGCGTTTTAGGCGGCATGGGTCCGCAGGCTACCAATACCTTCTATCAGTTTATCATCGACCGGACGGATGCCCGGACGGACCAGGAGCACGTGAACGCCCTGATCCTGTCCGATAGCCAGATGCCCGACCGCACCGCCGCCATTCTGGGGGGCGAGGAGGACCGGGAGCGGGTCTTTCAGCGCCTGCTGACGGACGCCCGGCTGCTGGAATTGGCGGGATGCACCGTGATCGCCGTGCCCTGCAACACCTCCCACTTCTTCCTGGACCGGGTGCAGGAGCAGATCGGCATCCCCATCCTCCACATGATCCGGGAGACGGCCAAAGTGCTGGCCGGTCAGGGCCTGAAGCGCCCGGGGATCCTGGCCACCGACGGCACCATCCAGACGGGGCTTTATCAGAAGGAGTTTGCCGCCTTCGGCATTGAGACGGTGACCCCCCGCCCCCAGGTGCAGAAGCTGGTCATGTCTCTGATTTACGACGATGTGAAGGCGGGCCGGGACTGCGACCCGGAGAAGTTCTCCGCCATCCACCGGGAGCTGGTGGATCTGGGCTGTGACTGCGGAGTGCTGGCCTGCACGGAGCTGTCCGTCTTTGCCGCGGAGCACCAGCTGCCCCATTTTTACACCGATGCCATGGATGTGCTGGCCGTGCGCAGCGTGCAGGCCTGTCATAAGCCGGTAAGGCCGCTGTTCCTGAAATAAATTTTTTAACCCAACCCGGCCCACCCTCGTCATCGCAAAGTCCGCTCCGCTCAGGACGCCCAGGCGTGGGCATCCCTCGCTGCGCTCCCTTGCTCCTCCTCTCCCAAATGCAACCGCTGACGCTGGGTTGCATTTGGGTCCCCAGGAGTTACACCCCCACACCCCCGGGCGGCCCGGTGCATAAAGCACATAGGTTCCCCCGTAGGGGCGGCCCCATGTGGCCGCCCGCCGTAGCACGGCATTAAGATTCATAGGGGCGGATGTCCTCCACCGCCCGGGGTTCTATCATCCGTCCCCTCATCAGTCTCGCTTCGCTCGCCAGCTTCCCCCCTAAGGGGGGAAGCTTATAAAATGCACCCAACAAGCCTTTCCCACCCAGGGGGGAAGGTGGCCCGCAGGGCCGGATGAGGGGGCGTTATTGTAACAATAAACCAATGCCCCCCACAAAAGCCCAGCGAAGCACCCGCAAGGGGCACGCCGCATCCGTAAAGCGACAAAGCCGCCAACGGCTGCGCTGCGGGTTTTGTGAGGACGATGTAGGGCCCGATGCCCTCATCGGGCCGCCCCCCTATGGAACCGAAAAGGCAAGGCATACGAGAGGCGCAATCAAAAAAGGATGAGCAGCTTGATTTGACCGGCACGAGCGGCAGCGGGCGGGGGACAGAACGGCTCCAAGTTCATGCCCGCGCCGAACATATTCAGGACGCTTTCCAAACGTGCGCTCTGGGTCCGGGTCCGCAGACCCGGGGATCTTTGGGTACTTTCCATCCCTGGAAAGTACCTCGCCCGGGGGCGAAATATCTCCCGTCCTTCTACCGTCAGTCCC
>CAJMQD010000263.1 GCA_905215425.1 uncultured bacterium | reverse complement strand
GTCCTCAGAGTCCACGTCCAGCACGGCGCTGTAGCTGCCGGTGACCTTTTGGTCCTGCTGGGTAAAGGTCTTGGCATAGGCCATATAGTCGTCCATGCGCTGATAGGTGGCCTGGTTGTCAGCCAGGATGGCGTCCACATCGTCGATGATGACGGTGCCCTGTTTGGCGTCCCAGCCCACGTTATAGTTCAGGGCGTCAGCCACCAGGCCAAAGGGAATGTAGGTGCGGGAGAGGGAGGGCTCGATATAGGGGGCCACGTCGGTGTCGATCACTGTGGTCTTTCCGGCCTGAATCAGGGTGATCTGCTTCTGGCCGATGGTCAGGGAGATGGTGGTGTCCCCCTTGGTGGCGGTGACGGTGGAGGTCTGACCGTCCCAGGTCATGTCCTTCTCCGCAAAGCCCAGCTGCTCGAACACCGCCACAAAGGGCAGGCAGGAGCGGTCGTCCTTGATCTTGGGCACCGCATCGGTGAAGGTAACGTACTGGCCGTTGACCTCTACATAGAAGTCGCCCTGCTTGGCGGGGGCCGCGTCCGCGGCGAAGGCGGACACGCACAGGGCCGCCGCGGCCACGGCGGCGCAGAGCATGGTGCGGAACAACTTTTTCATGCCGATTACTCCTTTACTAATAAAATAGGTTCTCCAGTATCTTTATGATAACACAGCCCCCTTTCAACATCAAGCGGCCAACGCTTAAATAAATATTAATTTTCCCCGGCTGGACATCTCCCCCCCCCTCTGGTATAATGAATTTGTCTCCATCTCCACAGAGGGCTAAATTAAAACTGACCAGAAAGGGAGGTACTCTCTATGACATCTCATGGTATGATCCTTGAAAGCTTCCTGTCCCTTCTCCTCAGCTATCCCGCCATGGCCGTCCACGCCGGCCTGCTGGTGTGTGCCCTGGTCATGGTGTTCCGCCGGGGGAACCGTCCGGCGCTCCGCATCATTGGGGCCGTGCTGCTGCTCTGGTGTGCGGCGTATTTCGCCCTGATCATCTGGCTGTCCATCGGCTTCGGTTCCCACACCCCGCGGTGAAAATCCCCCTTGACAAACGCCGGACAGACCGATAAAATGTGTCTGTTACAGACTTTGATGGGAAGAAAGCCACTGTCTCCGCCTTCAGAGAGCCGGCGTTTGCTGCGAGCCGGCGGGGAGCCTCCGGCACAACTGGTCCCTGAGTTTTCCGCCTGAACTTCTCAGTAAGGCGGGACGGCCGACGCCGTTATCCGTCCGTCCCTTTGGGACACTGAGGGCCATCCGGGCGACCGGAGGCCGAATCAGGGTGGCACCGCGCAGTTCGCGCCCCTGAGCCGCAAGGCTCCGGGGCGTTTTGTTTTCCCTTTGAGCAAAATTGGATCTAAAAAAATTCAGATAAAGGAGACCGACATGAAATACGATTTTACCGCCATTGAACAGAAATGGCAGAACAAGTGGCGCGACGAGCAGACCTTCGCCGCCAAGAACGGCGACACCTCCAAGCCCAAGTTCTACGGCCTGGTGGAGTTCCCCTACCCCTCCGGCCAGGGCCTGCACGTGGGCCACGCCCGGCCCTACACCGCCATGGACGTGGTGGCCCGCAAGCGCCGCATGGACGGCTATAATGTGCTGTTCCCCATCGGCTTCGACGCCTTCGGCCTGCCCACCGAGAACTACGCCATCAAAAACCACATCCACCCCGCCATTGTCACCAAGCAGAACATCGCCAACTTCACCAAGCAGCTGCACATGCTGGGCTACTCCTTCGACTGGGACCGGGTGATCGACACCACCGATCCCACCTACTACAAGTGGACCCAGTGGATCTTCCTTCAGCTGTACAAGCACGGTCTGGCCTATAAGACCACCATGCCCGTCAACTGGTGTACGAGCTGCAAGTGCGTCCTGGCCAACGAAGAGGTGGTGGAGGGCGTGTGCGAGCGCTGCGGCTCCCCCGTCATCCGCAAGGAGAAGAGCCAGTGGATGCTGAAGATCACCGCCTATGCCCAGCGGCTCATCGATGACCTGGATGGGCTGGACTTCATCGAGCGGGTGAAGATCCAGCAGAAAAACTGGATTGGCCGGTCCACCGGTGCGGAAGTTGCTTTCAAGGCAACCACCGGAGACGACATCGTGGTGTTTACCACCCGGCCGGATACCCTTTTCGGTGCCACCTATATGGTGCTCTCCCCAGAGCATGAGCTGCTCAAGAAGTGGATGCCCCTGCTGGGCAATGCGGACGAGGTGAAGGCCTATCAGGCGGCTGCGGCCTCCAAGTCCGATTTGGAGCGCACCGAGCTCAATAAGGAAAAGACCGGCGTATGTCTGGATGGTGTGAAGGGTGTCAACCCCGTGAATGGAAGAGAAATCCCGATTTTCATCTCCGACTATGTCCTGGCAACCTACGGTACCG
>CAJMQD010000262.1 GCA_905215425.1 uncultured bacterium | reverse complement strand
CAGACCCTGAAGGACCAGTACACCACAGAAGACACAGTAAGCGTGGAATTTGTAGAGAGTGTGGCGGTAAAGGATGTCTACTCCGCGGACGAGGTGCTGAGCAGCGAGGAGCTCTATCAGTGCCTGCTGGAGAACACCACGGGGGAGACCACCTATACGGTGCAGAAGGGGGATACCTTCAACGGCATCGCCTATAAAAACGATATGTCGGTGAACGAACTGAAGGCCCTGAACCCCAGCGTGAACATCAACCGGCTGATGATCGGCGATGTGCTGAACGTGAAGGAGCAGGTGCCCATGCTGTCTGTGCGCACGGTGAGCGACGAGACCTATACCCAATCCATCCCCTGCCCGGTGGAGGAGGTCAAGGACAGCAGCCTCTATATAGGCACCTCCAAGATCGTGAAGAAGGGGACTGAGGGCGAAGCCCTGGTCAACGCCACAGTGACGTATCTGAACGGACATGAGCAGGAGCGGGTGGTAAATTCTACCCAGACCCTGCGGGAGCCCACCACCACCACCAAGGCCGTGGGCACCAAGGAGAAGCCCAAGACGGCCTCCAGCGGCAAGTACAGCTGGCCCATCCGGGGGCGCATCAACTCCTATTTCGGTGGCCGCTATATCTTCGGCAGTTACAGCTACCACTCCGGCATCGATATCCGGGCCAGCTACGGCGCGGCCATCAAGGCGGCGGACGGCGGCACGGTGACCTTCGCGGGCAATAAGGGCAGTTACGGCAAGCTGGTCATCATCACCCACGACAACGGCACCCGGACCTATTACGGCCACAACTCCTCTCTGCTGGTATCCAGCGGACAGAAGGTTTACAAGGGCCAACAGATCGCCAAGGCGGGCAGCACCGGCCGCTCCACCGGCACCCACTGCCACTTTGAGATCCGCATCAACGGCAAGTCGGTAAACCCCCTGAACTATCTGCCGTAAATGGAAGGAGGAAAAGCCCATGTTTTCCTATCCGCTTGGAACGTGGACCTTAGAATTTCCCACGGAATACAGGGTCGTCAAGGATGATACCACGGCCGTTGTTCTGGACGAGGAGAGAAACGCGCTGGTGCTGGTCAGCCTGAAACCCAACGGGAACATCTGCATCGAGAGGACCTATTACGCCATGATCTGCGAGATCGACGGGGCGGAACGCAAGGTCACGTTTCATGTGACAGACGAAATTGGGTAATCATCATACAAAAAATCCCGCATCCAACGGATGCGGGATTTTTTTATGGGTTCAGAGGCTCGACGGTGACGATCTGATCTGCCCCCCGGGCCTCCTCCGGGTCGTGGGTCACCAGGACCAGCAGACCGTTTCGGGTCTCCTCCCGGATGAGGGCGAGAACGGCCTGTTTGGTGTCCCGGTCCAGCCCCTTCAGGGGCTCGTCCATCAGGTAGATCCCGGCGGGGGCGGCCAGGGCCCGGGCGATGGCCACCCGGCGGCGCATCCCCCCGGACAGGGCGGCGGGCCGCCGGAACAGCCACTCCGCCAGTCCCAGCCGCACCAGAAGTTCTTTGGCCCGCTGGGGGTCGGCGGCTAAGGCTGCATTTTCCAGAACGGTGTCGTGGGCCAGCAGGCGGTCCTCCTGAAACACCATGCTGACAGGGGCGGAGACCGTCACCGTGCCGCTGTCCGGCTGCTCCAGTCCGGCCATCAGCCGCAGCAGAGTGGTCTTGCCCGCGCCAGAGGGGCCCAGAATACAGCAGAAGCCCCGGTCGGGCAGCTCCAGGGAGAAATTCCGCAGCACCGTCCGGCCTTGATAGCTCTTGCTCACATGGTCAAGCTTCATGGCAGCACCTCCCGATCAGCCACACCAGTCCCTTTTCCAGGACGACGCTGATGCAGACGATGACGGCGGTCCAGGCGAACAGGTCCGCCGTCTCCAGATATACCTTCGCTTCATACAGGGCGCGGCCGATGCCCAGCCGGGGGGCGGCCAGCACCTCGGCGGCGACCCCCGCCTTCCAGGCCAGACCCATGCCCGTCCGGGCGGCGGCCAGGAAGAAAGGGGCCACCTGGGGCAGCCAGATGTGTCTGAGCACCTTCCGGCGGGACAGCTGGAACACCTGGGCCATCTCCAGCAGCTGGATGTCGGTGCTGCGCACGCCCTGATCCACATTGGACCACACCACGGGCAGCACCATAAGGAAGCTGGTGACGGTGGGGATGTACTCCTTGCTCATCAGTACGAACAGCAGGATGATGAAGGAGGCCACGGGGATGGCCCGCACGGTGCGCAGGGCGGGGGAGAGCAGGGTGTCGGCCAGGGCCGACCGGGCGGTGAGCGCCCCGAAGACCGCCCCCAGCACCAGGGCCAGGGCGAAGCCGGTGAGGATACGCAGAAGGGACAGACCCACCTGCTGCCAGAAGGGCAGGGTGCAGATCA
>CAJMQD010000261.1 GCA_905215425.1 uncultured bacterium | reverse complement strand
CGGAGGGACCGTCCTTGGGCACTGCGCCCTCCGGGAAATGGACGTGGATATCTTTGGTCTGATAGAAGTCACCGGGGATATTCAGCATATCGGCACGGCTGCGGATAAAGCTCAGCGCCGCGTGGGCAGACTCCTTCATTACGTCACCCAGATTACCGGTCAGCTCTACCTTCCCGGTCCCGGGGACCACGTTCACCTCCACCTCCAGCAGCTCGCCGCCCACAGAGGTCCAGGCCAGGCCGTTAACCACGCCCACGCGCTCCTCCAGAGCCTGACGCTCCGGGTAATAGCGAGGCACGCCCAGATACTCCTGCAGGTCCTTTTCCGTAATGCGGATTTGCTTTACATCGCTTTCCACAAAACGCATCGCAGCCTTTCGGCAGATAGCGGCAATTTTCCGCTCCAGTACGCGCACTCCGGACTCCCGGGTATAGGCGGCGATAATCTCCCGGATAGCTCCATCGGACACTTTCAGCTGCTGTCGGCCCAGACCATGGCGCTTCAGCTCCTTGGGCAGCAGATGCCGCTTGGCAATCTGAAGCTTCTCCTCGTCGCTGTAACTGGACAGCTCGATGATCTCCATTCGGTCCAGAAGCGGCCGAGGGATGGTGTCCAGGGTGTTGGCTGTGGTGATAAACAGCACATCGCTCAAATCGAAGGGCAGTTCCAGGAAATGATCCCGGAATGTGGCGTTCTGTTCGCCGTCCAGCACCTCCAGCAGCGCCGCTCCGGGGTCGCCCCGCTGATCCATCCCCAGCTTGTCGATCTCATCCAGCAGCATCAGCGGGTTGCAGCTGCCGCAGCGCTGGATCGCGTCGATGATCCGGCCAGGCATAGCCCCCACATAGGTTTTTCTGTGTCCGCGGATCTCTGCCTCGTCGTGGACGCCGCCCAGAGACAGTCTGGCCAGCTTCCGATTCATGGCAGCCGCCATAGACATGGCGATGGATGTCTTGCCTACGCCGGGAGGTCCGACAAGGCAAAGCACTTGCCCCTTCAGGTCCGGCGCCAGCTGACGCACCGCTACATACTCCAGAATGCGCTCCTTGACCTTCTCCAGGCCGTAGTGGTCCCGATCCAGAGCACGGCGCACTGCCTCCACGCTTACCTTCTCCTTGGTCCGGGTCTCCCAGGGCAGTTCCAGGCAGACATCCAGATAGTTGCGCAGTACACTGGACTCGGATGAGCCGAACTGCTGCTTGGCCAGCCGTCCCAGTTCCTTGTTCAGCTTCTCCCGCACCTCATCAGGCAGCTTGGCGTCGGCGATTTTTTGCCGGTACTCCTCAATCTCGTCGTCGCCCTCTCCCAGCTCGTTCTGGATGGCCTTCATCTGCTCCCGCAGATAATAGTCCCGCTGGTGGTCGCCCATCTGCTCCCGGGCGCGGTTCTGAATCTCGTTGTCCAGACTGAGGATCTCTACCTCCCGGCACAGCAGGGCGTACAGCTTCTCCAACCGATGGACGGGACGGAGATCCTCCAGAATGGTCTGCTTGTCGCTGTTGCGCATGGGGGTGTTCTGGGCGATATAATCCGCCAGATAACCCGGGTCGCTGTTGGCCAATACGTTCACCAGCAGGTCGGGAGATACATTGCTTGCCAACTCCGTATATCCCTGAAACACTTCGTAAACAGAGCGCAGCAGGGCCTCCGTTTTGGCGCTGGTCCGATTTGTCTTTACCTCCGGGATCAGCTCCACCTGGGCCACAAGAAAGGGCTCCTTCTGGGTCACCTGCAGGAGCTTGCCGCGGCTGACACCCTCTACCATCACCCGGATGTTTCCTCCGGGCATACGCAGGATCTGCCGCACCGTAGAGACAGTGCCCACTGTGTACAGATCCTTTTCTCCCGGCATTTCTACGGAGATATCCTTCTGTCCAACCAGGAAAACGGGACTTCCGCTGGACATGGCCTCTTCCAGTGCCTTAGCCGAGATCTCCCGGGCCACGTCAAAGTGGATCAGCACACTGGGAAATATGGTCAGCCCCCGAAGGGCAATAGCAGGAATGGTAGAGATCGCTTCCTGACTCCATTCAGTTGCCATAAAAATTCACTTCCTTCCGGAAAACAGCAGCGCCCCGGGGCCCGCCGTCGCTGGTGGGCGCCGCGGGGCGCATTTATATTGCTTGACTTGCTTTTCAGCCGGCGCTGCGGCTGGCGCTCCCCTTTCGGGGCGCAACCTGCCCCAGACGGGGCCGCTGCTGCCGCTGGGGGTCACGAACCAGCTCCGGCATGGCATGCTCCGTGATGCAGGGGCCGGTGATGACCACCTTGACGATAGTGGGATCAGAGGGGACGTCATACATCACGTTGGTCATGACCTCCTCCAGCACAGCCCGCAGTCCGCGGGCGCCAGTGCCGCGGGTCACTGCCCGGTCGGCCACCGCCTCCAGGGCTTCCCGGGTGAATTCCAGCTCCACCTGGTCGTAAGCCATCAGCTT
>CAJMQD010000260.1 GCA_905215425.1 uncultured bacterium | reverse complement strand
GTTGGAAAAAGAAAAGTCGCCGTCTTCCTTAGAGAGCCTAAGGTAGTCGGCGGCTTTATAGATCGTGTCTGAAATCAGCATAGCTACCGCTCCTGTCGCAATATTGATGGCCGGGCCACCTATGACGACCGGAGTTTCGCTGATTTTGTCCGTGCTTATCTTATCACAGCTTCCTCAGAAAGTCCAGCCGCATCTTGTGGTAAATCATTACAGGATCGACAGCATATCAGCAAAGCAGTCGTTCAGGGTGGCGCCTCCTTCCGTATAGGCCACATTGACAACGACATCTCCCACCTTAAAGCAATAGGGATTTTTGATCTGTTGGAGATATGATCGAACACGTTCCGCCTGTCCTAAGTTGCGATCCAATTTGACATTACGAATATCGATCAGACTGTCCATGCTTTTATCAACCTGATGTTCTCGCTCCATGACCTCACCACCTTGCAATCATTATTTCCAAGTTTTAGGTAATTATTCTTTTGCCAGCATCCCGCAAGTATAAGAATAGGGACCGCCGTAATCACGGCGATCCCTACTTGCTCACACTGACATGATAACAGAAATAAATGATACTTACAAGCCCATACCCCTTGCCTATTTTCTTTCACGCAAACGGCAATCAATCTGCACAGATTGTTGAACTTTTCCTTTCCCCAGCACCTGATTCGCAGGAGGTAATTCAAACTTATAGCCGCTGTGAGGAACAGTATGGATTGGGTTGTCCGGCCCCATCTTCCGGCGGAGTTGACTGATGATGTTGGTCACAGCCGCACCGCAATGCTCTGGGAACTCGTGCCATACAGCCTCGTAGATCTGTTCCTGCGTGTAGACCCAGCCGGGGTGACGGGCCAGATAGGCCAGCGTGAAGAACTCCAAGTGTGTAAGGTGAATGAGCTGCCCCTGCCATTTTACGGTCTGTTTGCGTAAGTGAAGTTCCAGATTCGGAAAAGAGATGCTGTTTTTTTCACTTGGAGGGTTAACCAGTTCAATGTCCGTCTCCTTGGCTAATAGGTCTTTAATTCTATCTAAAATATGCTCCTCACTGTCGGAAAGAGACAGGATCACCACTTTACTCATTTGTACCCCCCTTTACAAATCTTTTTTACAATGGCTATAAATCACTTGTTTTTTCGTGGATCAACTCGGTGAATAACCAGCAGCACCACCCCTGTTGCCAGCTGGACGATCTGTGCCACCACTACATCTCCCGGCAGAACGAAAGCCGGGTCCAGCGTCGTCAGGGTCAAGGGATAATCGGTGAAAAAATTTCCGTTCCATAGTCCCAGGGTATCTGGTAGAGGCAAAACCGCCAGCAGAAGGGGAAGTGGCATCCAGATATACAGCAGCCAGGGCCTCAGCCGCCCAAGCAGCCATCCGCTGCCCAGGGCGAACACCAGCGGCGGCAGAAGGGTCGCCAGCGCGGGAAAAGCCAAGCTCCCCCAACTGTACCAGCCGAACATCCGGCCATAAAACACTGCCGCTTCCACGATGCAGAGCAGTGCCAGTATGACCGTCCCCGTGAACGCGGCGGCGCACCGGGCCAGGGCGAAGCGGGCGGGCCGCATGGGCGCGGCATCTGTGAGCGCCGCCGTCCGCCGGGCCTTGGGAGAGGTAAAGAAGGTCAGGAAGAACAGCGCGCCGATCCACAAAAGCGGTAGCATCCGGGAGAGATAATCTCCAAAGCTCCATGGGGAAAAGGGTGCTGTGTGGGACACCCCCAGAATGGTCACGCCCCGCAGTACCAGGGCGCCGTAACCAAGCAGCACGGCGGCCAGTCCCGCAAAGAACTGATTCCACAGCAGCCGCCTGCACTCATAGCGATAGATCTTACCCAAGGTTCAAATCCTCCTCCGTCAGCGCACAGGCGCTCAAAAATTCATCGTAGGTGAGATAGGGGCACATGGGGTCCATCTCCCGGTTGAACAGATCGTGAAGGATCTGATCGAAGGCTACCTCCCCGCCCACAAGCTGCTCCGCCTTCAGGAGCTTCAACGGCATTTCGCTGTACTGCCGCACACCGGACAGGCTGTTGGAAATACGCAGGCGTTCTCCCTCCGGCAGCATCTCCAGATATTCCGGATGGCGCACATAGAAGTTCAGGTAATAGTCGTCCACCTCCCGCTGCCACTGGTCAACGTAATGGGTCCGGGCATACTCCTCCCCGTACAGCTCCTTGACAATGCGGTAGGTGGTGTAAACGGTCAGGCCCTCGGCAGACCAGGGGCTGTCCGGGGCAGGGATGTCAAACATACTGCCCAGTCCCCACCACTGATGGACCAGCTCGTGAATAAAGATCTCCCCCGGGACGGTTCCCTTGCTGGTGTCGCTCAGGCTGGCGATGGTGAAATCTGCCTCATCCAGCAGGCTGGCGCCGCCGGCAGCATCTCCGCCCCCGGCGATCCGGCTTTGGATCAGCTTCAGGCTCTCACCGGCGCTGAA
>CAJMQD010000259.1 GCA_905215425.1 uncultured bacterium | reverse complement strand
ATGTTGCGGATAGTGGCCCGGCTGAGCTCGATGGCGGCAACGGCATCCAGCAGGTCGGACTTCATCAGTACGATATCTGCCGACTCCATGGCCACGTCGGTACCCGCCCCAATGGCCAGCCCCACATCCGCCCGGGCCAGGGCAGGGGCGTCGTTGATGCCGTCGCCCACCATGGCCACCTTCTTGCCCTGATCCTGCAATTCTCTGACCGTCCGTTCCTTATCCCGGGGCAGCACCTCGGCGACCACTTCCGTGACCCCCAACTCCTGTCCAATGGCGGCGGCGGTGCGGCGGTTGTCTCCGGTGAGCATCACTACCTCCAGCCCCAGCTCCCGGAAGGCGGATACAGCGGCGGCGCTGGTGGGTTTGGGGATATCAGCCACGGCCACCAGGCCCAGCACCCTCTTGTCATCGGCAAAATACAAGGGCGTCTTTCCCTGAGCGGCCAGGGCGTCAGCCTTTTGAGCGAAGTCCCCCAGATCGACGCCCCGTTTCTCTATCATGGTGCGGTTCCCTCCGCAGAAGCTGCGGCCGCCAATGGTGCCCTCCACGCCCAGTCCGTGGACGGCCCGGAAATTCTTTGCGTTGGAGACGGTCACTCCCCGCTCCCCGGCCCGCTCCGCGATGGCGGAGGCCAGGGGGTGCTCCGAGGGTCCCTCCAGACAGGCGGCCAGGGTGAGCAGTCCGTCCGCCTCCATCTCATCGCCTGGGATCACATCGGTGACCACGGGCTTGCCCTGGGTCAGGGTACCGGTTTTGTCCAATACCACGGTGTTTACAGTGTGCAGCGCCTCCAGCGCCTCGGCGGACTTCACCAGAATACCGTTTTCCGCGCCCTTGCCCGTGGCTACCATAATGGCCACGGGGGTGGCCAGGCCCAGGGCACAGGGGCAGGAGATCACCAGCACGGCCACACCGGCGGTAAGAGCCTGGGTAACGCCGTGGCCGGTGATGAGCCAGGCGGCGGCGGAGATGGCGGCAATGACCATGACCACAGGGACGAACACTCCGGCCACCCGGTCGGCCAGCTTGGCGATGGGGGCCTTGGAGGCGGCGGCCTCCTCCACCAGGCGGATCATCTGGGCCAGGGTGGTATCCTCTCCCACCCGGCTGGCCTCAAAGACGAAGGAGCCGGATTTGTTCATGGAAGCGGCGGCCACCTTATCCCCCGGGCCTTTATCCACAGGGATGGACTCGCCGGTGAGGGCGGACTCGTCCACGGCGGACTGTCCCTCCACAACGACGCCGTCCACAGGGATGGACTGGCCGGGGCGGACCACCACCCGGTCGCCCACCTTGACCTCCTCCACAGGGATCTCCACCTCCGCCCCGTCCCGCAGGACGCTGGCGGTCTTGGGGGTTAAGTCCATCAGGCGGCTGATGGCCTGCCCCGTCTTGCCCCGGGAGCGGGTCTCCAGGAACTTGCCCAGGGTGATCAGGGTGAGGATCATACCGGCGGACTCGAAGTACAGATTCATGTGGTACTGCTCCACCAGAGCCATGTCCCCCCGGCTGACGCCGTAAATGATCTGGTACAGGGCAAAGATGCTGTAAATCATGGCGGCGGCGGAGCCTACCGCCACCAGAGAATCCATGTTGGGGGCGCCGCCGAACAGGGCTTTAAAGCCCCCCTTATAGTATTTGTCGTTGATATACAAAATGGGCAGGGTCAGCAGCAGCTGCGTCAGAGCGTAGGCCCCCATATTCTCATGCCCCGACAGGAAAGAGGGAATGGGCAGGCCCATCATATGCCCCATGGACAGGTAAAACAGGGGCAGCAGAAACACCAGCGACCACACAAAGCGGCGCTTCATCCCTGTCAGTTCCTGCTGCAGCACATCGTCGGAGCGGCGCTCCTCCGCCTTGGCCCCGGCCTGGGCGGGGAGAGAGGCCCCATAGCCGGCAGCCTTCACCGCCTGAATGATACTTTCCGCAGACAGAAGGTTCTCGTCAAAATCCGCCGTCATGGAGTTGGTCATCAGGCTCACATCGGCAGAGCGGACGCCCTCCAGCTTGCGCACCGCCTTCTCCACATGGGCAGAGCAGGCGGCGCAGCTCATGCCCGTAATATCAAATTTCTGCTTCATTCACAGTACCTCCGGTTTTCCCCGCGCGGGACGATATCCGTCCGCCAACACACCCCCGGGGGGTGGGGTGTATTTATCGTAGTACCAAGAACTGACTTTGTCAAGCACCAATTCGATTGTTTGTCCGCTGTGATACTTCCCGCCGATCAGCCGCAGTTTTTCCACATTCCTGTGCAAAACAAAAAAGAAAGACACGCTTTACAGCGTGTCTTTCTTTTGGTGGAGACAACAGAACTCGAATCTGTGACCTCTCGCGTGTGAGGCGAGCGCTCTACCAGCTGAGCTATGCCTCCATACAGGGAAACGGTGGTGACCCGGACGGGACTCGAACCCGTGTTGCCGCCGTGAAAGGGCGG
>CAJMQD010000258.1 GCA_905215425.1 uncultured bacterium | reverse complement strand
GTAGAACTCGAACATCTTGAAGGACTTTGCGAACATGGCGTTGAAGGCGCCGGAGAACTGCTCATGCGCGAAGAAGATGCAGGCCAGGAATGCCAGAACCAGAACTAAGCCGATGTACTCAACGGGTTTCCACTTCTTGCGGTCTTCTGCGGACTCTACCACAGGGGTCTTCTTTTCGTCCATAATAGAACCTCCCATTATAAATGAATGACGATTATTTGGCGGCCGGGGCTGCGTCCCGGTACCCGGAGGGACGCAGCTGGCCGGAATGCCCAAAAGGGGGAATGTTACGCAGAGTGCTTACTTGCGGTGCAGGTAAGTTTTCGCAATGTCAGCGCCGTAGGCACGGATCTCGGGGGAGCCGACCTCGTCCAGGGGGATGGAGGTCTGACGCTCACGGAAGATGACGACCTCGACCTCGGGCAGATGGTTACGCAGAGCATAAGCCAGAGGCACACCGTTTTCGAAGATCTCCAGGGCGTGGGAGTTGCCGCACACGAAGTTCAGGCCCAGCTCCTCTGCCTTGGCCACCAGGGGATGGCCGGGATACACGCGGCTGATGGAGGCCACCAGGGTGTTTGCGTCGGGGTAATCCTTTACCAGCTGTTCCAGATGCTCGGTGGTGAAGCCGGTATGGGGATGCATGTGGATGATCTTGGTGACGGGATTCTCACGCTTGCCCACCAGGATGCGGGCGTTGGCGGCCACGGCGGTCTCCTGGATCTTGTCGCAGCTGCGCTCGCGGCGCTCCACAGACAGCATGTGGTCGTCCATCTCGGCGTCGATCAGCTTGTTCAGACGGTCCAGCAGGTCGCCGATGGTCTTGACCTCGGGGACGGGGTCGCCCACGTTGACCACGTTGCCGGGGATGCCGCCGTAAGCCACGCTGGTGAAGAAGGGCTTGTGGCCGTGCATCCAGGGAATACCGGTGTGAGTGCCGTGGAGAGCCTCGTGCAGCTCGAAGAAGGCCAGGTTATAGATACCCAGATAGGTCTTCATCAGCACGCCGCCGGAGTTGGCAGCGTCGCAGGCGGGGTGGTGAGCGATGATGGCGTCTACGCCGGTGGCGGCGGCCAGCTCGATCACGCTCTCGGTCATGGTCATGCAGACGGCGATCTTCTTGACCTCCATCTCGGGGTCGCCCCACACCAGACCGGGTATTTCAACGCAGCTCTTGCCGGGAATGTTGGAGGACTTCGTGACCACCCAGGGGTTTTTGCCGGAGGACCAGTCCGCAGGGCTCTTGACGCAGCGGCCGTTGGTCAGATCGTCCAGAGCCTGGAGTACATCCTTTACCTTTGCCATAATTTGTTCACTTCTCCTTTTTAATACGTGTATATAGTGCTTTATCGTGTTTTACCATGCGCAGCATGGGAAAAGCCATTTGAGTAAAAAAGACCGCAAAACAACAGAAGGGAAGTTCCCTTTTCTTTTGTTTTGCGGCCAATTACAGCTTTCATAGGGTCCGGGTCCTGGGCGCTGAACGCGGCTGATGGTGACCCATCCGCGTTGTCCCTCGCTTTGGAGGCAGAACTCTGTGTTCGTCCACATATTAACTTGTTGCGCGGAAATCTGCTCAGGGAGTGGGAGCACGGAGATGAAGCTCGGGCAGAAGCTCGTCAATGTTCTTTTCGAAAATGGTCACACTGGCGGAGATCTCCAAATCAGGGTCGTAGTCCTTCA
Source organism: uncultured bacterium (assembly GCA_905215425.1). Taxonomy (GTDB): domain Bacteria; phylum Bacillota; class Clostridia; order Oscillospirales; family Oscillospiraceae; genus Lawsonibacter. Next base: position 784 of record CAJMQD010000258.1, on the reverse strand, counting down.
GGTGGGAGAGGACGGTGACGCCCAACTCGTCCCGCATCATCTCGGCAAAGAGCTTCTTGTGGCGGACGATCAATGCCCGGTCCATCATATCGGTGGTCTGCTTGTCCAGGGCCCCGAAGGCCAGGACATTGACCCGACGGTTCTTTGCGGTGATGACAACTTCATTCCGAAAAACGTCGATGCGCTGGGAGAGAAGTCCCTGCTTAAAGACCTCCATATTGACCTTGTTGTTGATCCGCAGAACCTCCTGCTTGAACTCTCCCATTTGCATAAAAGTACACACCCCTCAAATCGAGAAAGTGATCTGTGAGGTTATTGTAACACGGAATATTTCAAATTGCAAGAAAAATGTTATGTCTCAGCTGAGTAATTTAGTGCAAAATTTCATAAGAGGTCAAAAAACCCTTGAAAATAAAGGAAAATCCGCTTTTAGATTGTGAAAAAATTTGCAGAGAAAGCGGCTTTTTTTCGAAGGGAAGCTGTGGTATGATAGCTCGGAAGAAGGGAGGGGACGGGATGAAGTCCATTGCCATGCAGGAGATCGGACATATTTGCAGCGATTTTCCCACGAAGTTCGGCATACCCCGTCAAAGCGGCCTGGTGGAGGAGCTGGAGGCGGCCATTGTGTTCGAGCCTGAGTTTCGCAATCCCGATGCCCTGCGGGGGCTGGAGGGCTTTTCTCACCTGTGGCTGATCTGGGAATTTTCCCAGGCCCGGCGGCAGGAGTGGTCCCCTACTGTGCGTCCGCCCCGGCTGGGGGGCAACAAGCGCATGGGGGTGTTTG
>CAJMQD010000257.1 GCA_905215425.1 uncultured bacterium | reverse complement strand
CAAAGCGGATTAATAATTTGAAGGAATTAATCTGAACTCATGATTTCGTTTCATTATTTCTCTTTTCAATTGGAAGATGTTATGATGAACGTGCCGAACGGGATGCTGGATTTGTGCAAAGTGATAAGGAGGGGGTAAATCATGTATTGCGGCTGGCGGGCGAGGATCGGCTTGATCATGCCGGGAAACGGTACCAATCCAGAGTACGAGTTCCATAAATATGCGCCGGAGGGCGTAACGGTAATGACACAGAGAGTGCTTTTTGAGCGCGTAGACCCGGAAGGGCTCAGGGAAATGGGCGGTCGGATCGACAGCGCCGCCAAGCTTTTGGCAACCGCCCACCCGGATCTCGTACTGTTTGGGTGCACCAGCGGAAGCCTGATTGGGGGGTTCGGCTATGATCTGGAACTCATCAAACGGATGGAGGGCCAATGCGGTGCCAAGGCGCTGACCACCTCTTCGGCCGTTCTTATGGCGCTGAAAGCCTTGGGGGCCAAACGGGTCGTGGTCGCTACGCCTTATGTCGACAGGGTCAATGAAATTGAGAAAAAATTTCTGGAGGACAACGGTTTTGAGGTCCTGAACATCAAGGGCCTTCAAAACCTGGATCCGGACCTGATGCCGCGTACGCCTTTGCGGCAGATGTATCACTTGACCAAAGAGGTTCTGAACCCAGCGGCGGACGCCATTTTTGTCAGTTGCACGGGCTTGGGTATTGCCCATGGCATCAATATGATGGAACGAGATTTCGGCCTGCCGGTCGTTACGAGCAATCAAGCTTCTCTTTGGGGTGCGCTGCGCAGCTTGTCCATTAAGGACGATGTGGGTCTTGGAAAGCTGTTTACCCTGTAATGTGCGCAGCAAAACGTTAATTCGGATTTGGAGTGACTTGGAATGGCGCAGGTAGCAGTATTAGGAGGCGGAGGGACAGGCTGTTACATCGCGGCCGAGCTTACGCTGCGGGGATATTCAGTCAACCTGTATGAAGAGAAAGCCTACTGGAGCGAGAATATAGACGGCATACTCCGCAGAGGCGGGGTGAAGATGACCGGGCTGGGCCTCAATGGATTTGCCAAACTGACCCAGATTACGGACGATTTGGCCAAGGCGGTAGAAGGCGTGGAGTTGATCCTCGTCTCCATGGTAGCTTGGCGGCATAAAAAGCTGGCCCAGGAACTGAAACCCCTGGTGAGAAACGATACCGTTATCGTATTTTCTGCCGGCAACTTTGGCTCTATCGTGTTCAAGCAGGTATTTGGACCGGAATGCAAGGCAGTGGTGGGGGAGACGCTGGGCAATCTGTTTTCCTGCCGTATGTTGGGAGAGGGTGTGGGCATTGCCGCAGGGCGGTATCAGGCGAAGATGGTGGCGGCTTTCCCGGCCCGGGATAACAAAAGGCTGATGGAGCGTTTTTCGCAGTTCTATGACTGTGAAGAGGCTAAAAACGTCTTTGAAACCGCGCTCAACGCCCCCAATGTGGTTATCCACTTGGCTGGAGCGGTCCTGAACACCTGCGCGGTGGAACGCAACCCCAACTTCGCGCTGTATCAGGACGGCCTGTCTGCCGGCGTGCTTCGCTGCCAGAAAACGGTGGAGGCGGAAAAGAAGCGGATCATGGATGCCATGGGATACAAGATGGTGATCCATACGGAGCATATGGAACACGTTTCCCAGTATGATAAGTATCCGGAGCTGGACTGTTTCCGCAGTCTGGCAGGCCCCAGCAGCATGAAGCACCGCTATGTGGTGGAGGACGCCACCATCGGAGACTCCATTCTGATGCAGCTGGGAGAGCGGCTTGGCATCCCAACACCCACCGTACATGCGCTGGTCCAGGTCGCCGGTGCGATCAATGGGGAGAACTACTTTGCCAAGGGGCTGAAACTGTGGGATCTGGGGATCACCGGAAGCACCCCTGAGGAAATGAATGGATACTTGTTCACGGGAGATTAAGAAGGTATCATGGTAAAAGAAATAAAAGGAGGAACAAAAATGAAGAAGATCTCGAAAGCTGTTGCCCTGATCCTGACGCTTGCCCTCATGCTCACGATACTGGCCGCCTGCGGCGGCGGTACCACAACACAGTCCCAGGCTCCCCAGACCAGCGCACCCGAGACCGGAGCACCGGAAAGCAGTGCGCCCAGCGGCGCGGCGCAGGATCCGGTCACCCTTCAGTGGGCCTTCACCCCGCCCTCCGGAAGTATGGATGAGAAGTGGCATATGCACATCGGCGACCTGATCAGCGAGTACACCAGCGGCGCTGTGACCTATGAGTACTACCCCAACAGCACGTTGGGCAATGAGAAGGTGGCGCTGGAGGGCGTCCTTTCCGGTACGATCACACAGGCGTCGATTTCGCCCAACGTGATCGCAACGGTCCTGCCGGAGTTCAACATTCTGTGCCTGCCCTTCGCCTTCGATAGTTTGGAGCATTTCAACAAGGTGATTTCCTCCGACGAGTATTATGA
>CAJMQD010000256.1 GCA_905215425.1 uncultured bacterium | reverse complement strand
GTCCCCTTTCCTTGAAATCAACAAAATTTTACCGCAGTTAAATTGTTTGCCGCTTGGAAAAAAGCGGCGACGCCAATTTTTCGACAAGCTGCAAAACCGCGCGGCCGGGAAGTTCTCCCGGCCGCGCGGTTTTTGTGCTGCCAGGCAGGAAGAAAAGAATGGGGAATTTTGAAAAAGACGTATTCTTTTTTTGAAAGTTGTGGTATGATGCTATACAGGAATCTTATGGCGCAGGGGCGCCTGTTTTTACTTGACGGGAAGGGGGCGGACAGAGTGAGAAAAAAGTGGAAGATGCTTTTAATGGTGGGACTGGCCCTGCTGCTGTCCGGCTGTTTCTTCCGTCCAGCGGACGACTTGTATCAGCTGCCGGAACGGCTGGCGGGATATGACAATCTGGATCGGAGCATCAAGGAGATCCGTGCCGACCTGGAACAGCGGAACGGGGTCAGCTCGGAGTATGCGGTGATCTTCGCGGGAGAGAACACCTCCACCATTCAGCTGCAGGATCTGGATGGAGACGGGGAGCGGGAGACTGCGGTCACCTTTTTGCGTCTGCCCGGGGCGGAGAAGCCCATTAAAATCTGTTTTTTTACCCGCCACGGAGAGGATGAGTTCCGGTTCTCCGGAATGATCGAGGGCGAAGGCACCGCAGTTTATCGGGTGGACTTTGCCGACCTGAACAATCAGGGCCTGAAGGAGACCGTGGTAAGCTGGCAGCTGGGAACCGGCGTGTATCAGCTGGGCGTTTATACACTGGATGGCTTGAATGCCCCGGAATATGAGGACGACGAGCTTACGCCGCCGCCTGCGGCTATGTTTGACCCCAGTTCCGCTGCGGCCAATCAGCTGCTGCTGACCACTTATAACCGGTATGCCCTGCTGGATCTGGATCGGGACACCCGCATCGAGGTGGCCCTGGCCCGTCTGGACCCAGGAGGGAACGGTTCGGCGCTGGAGGTGTACGGCTGGAGCAACGGAGCGATATCCATGCTGAGCTCTGTCTCTCTGTCGGCGGGAATGTCCTCTATTGACAGTATGCAGTCCAGCTTTGTGGCGGACAGCCTTTTAACTCCGGCGCTGTATGTGTGCTCTACTCTGGCGGAGGGCGGCCGGGCGGTGGATATTGTGGCCTATCAGGACGGAGTGCTCAGCGACCTGACCATGAACCCCAATACCGGCGTGAGCAAGGAGATCCTCCGGGGCAGCGGACAGCAGGAGTTGACGGATATCAACGGAGATTATGTGCTGGAAGTGCCTGTGTCCACCCCTCTGCCCTCGGCGGGGGAAGGGGCCAGCGATTTCTGGCTGACCCAGTGGGGGCAGTACGATCTGTCCGGCAGAAGGACCGTGGTGGCCACGACCTATCACAACCGCACAGACGGCTGGTATCTGGAGATCCCGGAGGACTGGGTGGGCCAGCTGACCATTTCCCGGACGGACCGGGCCGTGGGCCAGCGAGAGGTCATCTTCTCCCGGTGGAAGGGGGAGGGGAAGGAGCCGGAGCGTTTCCTGGCCATTTATAAGCTGACCGGGCCCAACCGCAGCGCCTGGGCCAGCACCACCAACCGCTTCATTCTGCAGGAGGACGACGATACGATTTATGCCGCTACCCTGCTGTACAACAACTGGGACTGCGGCCTAGATGAGGCCGGCCTGCGGGAACGGTTCCATCTGATCGGCTGACAAAGGAGATAAGGATATGCCCAAAAAAGTGCTTGTGCTGGAGGATGAGGAGAACATCCGCAGCTTTGTGGTCATTAACCTGAAGCGCGCCGGCTATCAGACTGTGGAGGCCGGCACGGGAGAAGAGGCCCTGGAAAAGCTGAAAAAAGAGCCGGATGTGAAGGTGGCGCTGCTGGATGTGATGCTGCCGGGGATCGACGGCTTCGAGGTTTGCCGCCGTATCCGGGCCATGGACAACAAGATCGGCATTATCATGCTCACCGCCCGCTCCCAGGAGATGGACAAGGTTACCGGACTGATGACCGGAGCGGATGACTATGTGACCAAGCCCTTTTCCCCGGCGGAGCTCACCGCCCGGGTAGATGCGCTGTTCCGCCGCACCGGCGGCGGGGAGGACGGGGTCCCCTCCGGGGAGGAGATCAGCCAGCCTCCCTTCCTGCTGAACCTGCGCAACCGCACCTTGGAGAAAAACGGCCAAAAGCTGAAATTGACTCCTGCGGAATACTCCATTGTCAAGCTGTTTATGGAGAATCCGGGCAAGGCCCTGTCCCGGGAGGAGATCCTGGATGCGGTATGGGGGGAGGACTACTACGGCGAGCTGAAGATCGTGGATGTGAACATCCGCCGCCTGCGCATCAAAATCGAGGACAACCCCCAGAAGCCGGTGTATGTGAACACCGTGTGGGGGTATGGATACAAGTGGGGGACATGAGAATTAAAATCCCGCCCTCCCACCCGTTTTTGGTATAGGGGGCTCCGCCCCCTATGACCCCCAGGCGGGCGGATG
>CAJMQD010000255.1 GCA_905215425.1 uncultured bacterium | reverse complement strand
AGCTACTACCACGACAAGCCCAGAGAGAAGAAAAAACTGTCCCAGGAGAAAGAGTTCCGGCAGATCAGAAACGCCGTCATCCAGGAGGCGGAGCGCATCCGGCTGGGTGAGCTTTCCTTCGAGGATGATGACTTGGCTGAGCACGACGAGCTGGAACTGGCGCATGGTGAGTCCCAAGCCTGCCGGGAGCTGTGGCGCATCATTGGGAACGAGGACATTTCTCTGGACTACCGTGACCGGGCGGCGGAGGAGCTGGAGCGGCTGGCGGAGCGAGGAGACACCCATGCCCAGCACCTCATGGGCCAGCTCTATCGGGATGGTCTCCTGCTGATTCCGGACAGCCAGAAGGCAAAGCACTGGCTCAGCCAGGCGGCAATACAGGGCCTGCCGGAAGCACAGTATGCCCTTGGCAAGCTGCTTCTCTCCGACGATTGGGAAGTGCGGGACACGGACGAGGGCATCCGCTGGCTGAAACAGGCGGCGGAAAACGGAAGCCACTTCGCCGCTTACCGTCTGGGTAAAGAGTATCTGGAGGGGAACGCCGTCAACAAGGACACCACCAGAGCGGCGGATTGGTTCACCAAATCGGCAGAGGCGGGCAATCAGTACGCCCAGTATATGCTGGGCAAGCTGTGCCTGACGGGACAAGGACTGCCACGGGATCAGGTCCAGGCGATGGCGTGGCTCAGTCGTTCCGCCGCTCAGGGGAACCAGTACGCACAATTCTTCCTGGAGCACCAGAACAGTTTCCGCCCGCCATCCGTTATGCTGGCGGTCACCCGCCTGCTCTACCACATGAGCCGGATCTTCGAGGATCACTCCCTGCCCCACTCCAGTGTTGGCCTGCAGATGGACAGCAAACTGAGAAGAAAAATCCAGGCAAAGAAGATCGCTATGGGCCATAAGCCGGATGACCATGAGGAGGAGCAGAACCAGGGCGGAATGGTCATGGGCGGAATGTGACCCCCTCCAGAAATTGCGCCGCAAAACAAAGAATAAAATCCCTTCCGCCGGAAGGGTAGAAAGGAATCCGATGAAACGATCCAAGTACAACTCTTTTCATGAACTCCCCCTGATGCTGACCGTGCAGGATGTGGCCGATGTGCTGGGCATCGGGCTGGCCCACGCCTATGAGGTGGCCCATCGGCAGGATTTCCCTACCATCACCCTGGGCAGCCGGATCATCGTCCCCCGTGATAAGTTCATGGCGTGGATCGACGAACAGGCAGCCAAAAAGACGGAAATATTTTAGTGGCTATTTCAAAGATTCTGTGGTATTTGTTTGTGTTGCAATAAGCGCCCGCAGGCGCAATGCATGCGAGCAACCGAGCGAAGCGAGGCGCTTAGCGAGTCGTAAAGGAGGGATGAACAATGGCAAAGAAACGAGCAAACGGCGAGGGCAGCATCCGGAAAAAGCCCAACGGCCGCTGGGAGGGCAGATACACCCAGGGCATCGACCCCAGCACCGGCCGCGCCATTCAGAAAAGTGTGTCCGCCCGGACGCAGGCCGAGTGCAAGGAAAAGCTGGCGAAAGCCATCCGGGATAACCGGGGTATCCCGGCGAGCCACAACGAGGACTACACCGTGGCGGAGTGGTACAGGCTGTGGTTTGAAACCTACAGCAAGCCGGTGATCTGCCCCAACACCACCAAGAACTACGCGAATATCATCGAGAACCACATCGCGCCGGCCATCGGGATGGTCAAGCTCAAGCGGCTCACCGCCATCCAGATCCAGCAGATGTACAACGATTCCAAGGCCAAGGGGCGGGTACAGCGGTTTGAAACGCAGACCAACGCGGCCCTGTCCGGCAGTACCGTCCGGCGCATCTACATGGTGCTCTCCTCGGCGTTCAAGCAGGCGATCAAGGAGCAGATCATTCCCTACAACCCCTGCGACAACTGCCGTATCCCGCCCAAGGAGAAAAAGGAGATGGCCATCATCCCGCCGGAGAAGCTGGGGGTTTATCTCAGCGAGGCGGAGAAGTACGGCGTCCTGCCCATGTTCTTCCTGGAGTTATCCAGCGGTTTGCGGCGTGGGGAGCTGCTGGCCCTCCGGTGGGATGACCTGAATGTGAAGGACCGCATCCTCTCGGTGAGCAAGCAGGTCACCCGGATCGACGGGGAACTGGTGGTGACGGAGCCAAAAACCAAGAACTCCGTCCGCAAGGTGGCGCTGTCCCAGCAGGCGGTGGCCTTGCTGGTGCGGGAGCATGAACAGCACCCGGACAGCCCCCTCCTGTTCCCGTCGCCCCGCACCGGTGGCTACTGGAGCCCGGACGCGGTGTCCAGGATCAACCGGAAACTGCTGGCGGAGGCGGGCATCGAGGAGCGTGTTCGCTTCCATGATCTGCGCCATACTTTCGCCACGATGGCCCTCTCCAGCGGCGTGGATGTAAAGACCCTGTCCAGCATGCTGGGCCACTACAGCGCCGGGTTCACCCTGGACACCTATACGCACATCACCAACGATATGCAGAGAGGCGCGGCGGAG
>CAJMQD010000254.1 GCA_905215425.1 uncultured bacterium | reverse complement strand
GTGAGCTGCGCAACGTGGTGGAGTATCTGGTATATACCGGCAGCCGTGAGATCACTTTTGATGATCTGCCCCCCACGCTTCAGCAGTCCTTCTCCCTCCATCAGTCCGCCTGTGCCGAGGCTTCCGCTCTGCCACAGTCCCCCGCTTATTCCCCTGTGCAATCTCCAACCTTCCGCTTTGTTCTGAAGCAGCTCTATCAGGCCTCTCAACTCCACCAGGCCATCGGCCGGGAGAAAATTCTGGAAGCCGCCCGGGAGGCCTACCTCCCCCTGTCTCAGCAAGAGCTGCGCACCATGCTGGCCGAAATGTCCCGTCAGGGACTGGTCCGGGTCAGCCGGGGACGGGGCGGCAGTCAGTTGACGCCCGAGGGCCGCAAGCTTGCAGAAAATGGTTGATCTCACTTTCTCTTTAACCATTTTTATTTCTGTTTAACCATTTAATTTTGGATTGACATTCAAAAACTTTGTGGAGGCAACCAAAATTTTTTGTCCGATTTTCATGTTTCTCACAATTCTCTATCAGTTTTTTCTTGTTTTTGCAACATTTTTGCCATATCCAATTTTGGCACAGCGTGTGCTTGTTAATAAATTGGACACAGTTAAAGGGCCTCCGACCTCTCACCAAGTGGCCGGGCGGCTGATGTGTAGCTTTCAGAAAGGAGGAAACACATGAAATTCTGGAAAATGAACGGCGCCGGAAATGATTTTATAGTGCTGAACAATTTGGAAGAGCACCTGCCCCACGAAGTATTCCCCACCCTGGCCAAGACGCTGTGCGAGCGGCATCTGTCCATCGGTGCAGACGGCTTCATGGTGGTGGACCAGCCCACCCAGGGCGGCGACTACAAAATGCTGTTCTACAACTCCGATGGCAGCATGGGAGAAATGTGCGGCAACGGCGCCCGGTGCATCTGTCGCTATGGCTATGAAATCGGCCTGGCTGGCGAGACCCAGACGGTTGAAACCACCGCAGGGATCGTCACCGGCGTCCGGATCGACCAGCGCCAGTACCGTGTCCGCCTGAACGACCCACAGGAGGTAAATCTGGACCTCAAGGTAGACCTTGACGGGCAGATCGTCCCCTGCGCCTATGCCGTGGTAGGTGTGCCCCACTTGGCCGTTCCCTACAAGGGCTTGGCTCAGGCCGACGAAAACCAACTGCGCGAATTCGGACGGAAGCTGCGCTGGTACAAGGGCTTCCCCAAGGGTGCGAATGTAAACTTCTATGAAATTTTGGGAGAAGATCACGTTCTGGAGCGCACCTTTGAGCGCGGTGTAGAGGACTTCACCTACGCCTGCGGCACCGGCACCGGCAGTGTTGTCACCGTCCTCACCCTGTTGGGCAAGGTCAGCGGCAGCAATGTAAAGGTAGATATGGCCGGCGGCACGCTGATCATCGATGTCGTCCGGGACGGGGAAAAGGTCAAGGACCTCTTCCTCACTGGTCCCACCAACATCGTCTGTAAAGGCGAGGTCACCGACGAGACCCTGAAGCTGTAAACTTACGTCCCCCTTTCCACCGCACCTAAGAGATTCACTAAAAGTTAATTGTAAAGGAGCGCTATTCGTGGATAAGAAATCTGTCGCTAAGAACTACCGCTTTTTGGTTATCCTTCTCTCCTGCATGGTAGCAGGCGCCCTGGTCGGTTGGTTCGCCCCCGACTTCGGTCACAGCATCGCATTCCTGGGCACCGTGTTTATCAACATGATGTTCTGTATCGTGGTCCCCATGGTATTCGCTTCCATCGCCGGCTCCGTGGCCAACATGGAGAGCAAGGAGCGCGCCGGTAAGATCATGGGCTACACCGTGGGCACCTTCGTGGTCACCGGTGCCATCGCCGCCGTCATCATGTTCGTGCTGATGAAGGTCTTCCCTCCCGTGCTGGAGCCCTGGGCCAACCTGGCCGCCGAGGAGATCGGTGAGCACGCCTCCATGACCGAGCTGATCGTGAATTTCTTCACCTCCAGCGACTTCGTGGGTCTGCTGTCCCGCCGGGCTATGCTGCCCCTGATCGTGTTCTCCATCCTGTTCGGCTTCTCTGTCCAGATGACCGGCGGCAAGAACTCCATCATCGGCCAGTGGCTGAGCGGTCTGACCAACGTCATGATGAAGTTCGTGAACATCGTCACCTACTACGCCCCCATCGCCTTCTTCGCTATCTTTGCTGACCTGGTCGCCACTTACGGTTCCAGCGTTGCCGAGGGCTATGGCCGTGCCATGATCGTCTATTATCCCCTGTGCTTCATTTACATCTTCACTGCCTTCCCCCTGTTCGCCTGGTTCGGCGGCGGCAAGGGCGCCGTCAAGCTGATGTTCAGCCACATCGCCCGTCCCGCTGTTGTCTCTCTGGGTACCTGCTCCTCCGTGGCTACCATCCCCACCAACATCGAGGAAGCCGACGAGACCGGCATCAACAAGGACATCTCCGGCATGGTCCTGCCCCTGGGCGCTACCATGCACATGGACGGCTCCTGCTTCTCCTGCGTGCTGAAGA
>CAJMQD010000253.1 GCA_905215425.1 uncultured bacterium | reverse complement strand
GTCGGGCCACACCCTCCAGATCGCCCTGGTCCAGAGCCTGGAGCACTCCCGCCGTATCCGGGCGGCGGCGCAGGCGCACACTGTCAATGGCCCGGAACAGCTCCGGCGTAGACACGGAGAAATCCGGCTTACACACCACCACCCAGCACCGGGGCAGAGCAGGCAAGGGGGTGAGCACCTCTCCCCGGCCTTCCGCCAAGGCAGTACCTCCCAGCACGCAGTAAGGTACATCAGACCCGATCTGTTCCCCAACTCGAGCCAATTCCTCCGCTGTGTAGGGCTCTCCCTCCGCACGGTTCAGGGCTCGCAGCACAGCCGCGGCATCGCTGCTGCCTCCAGCCATACCCGCACATACAGGGATGCTTTTTTCTAAGGTGATGTTCCATCCCGATACCGGACGCTTCAAGCTGCGATAGAAGGTCCATACTGCGGCAGAAGCCAGATTTTTATCTCCCATGGGCAGGTAGGACAGGTTGGAACGGGACCGCACCTCCCCCTTCTCGTTGGGTTCCATGGTGATCCGGTCTGTCAGGCCGATGGACTGCATCACCATCTTCATATCGTGATAGCCGTCCGGCCTGCGGTCCAGCACATCCAGCGTCAGATTCAGCTTTGCGTAAGCAAGAACCTCCATGCTCATTCTTCTTCCCTGCCCTGCTTGCGGCGCAGGACCACCAGGAAGGTCTCCAGACGGCTGACCGCCTCCTCCAGATCCTGCATAGACGAGGCGTAGCAGGCCCGGACAAAGCCCTCGCCCCCCGGGCCGAAGGCGGAGCCGGGGATGACGGCCACCCGCTGTTCCATAAGGAACCGCTCGCAGAACTCCTCCGAGGTCAACCCCGTGGAGCGGATACAGGGGAATACATAGAAAGCCCCTCTCGGCTCAAAACAGGTCAGGCCGATCCGGTTCAGATTCTCTACCAGATAGCGGCGGCGGCTGTCGTACTCCTCCCGCATGTGCTCGATGTCCTTATCGCCGTTGTGCATGGCCTCAATGGCCGCATACTGGCTGGTGGTGGGAGCGGACATAATGCCAAACTGGTGCAGCTTGGTCATCTGAGCGATCACAGGCACAGGGGCGCAGACATAGCCCATCCGCCAGCCGGTCATAGCGTGGCTCTTGGAGAAGCCGTTGACCAGAATGGTCCGCTCATACATATCGGGAATGTTGGCAATGGAGACATGGTGCTGGCCGTAGGTGAGCTCCGCGTAAATCTCGTCGGAAACCACCATGATGTCCGTCCCCCGCAGCACCTCTGCGATGGCCTCCAGATCCTCCCGGCCCATGATGCCGCCGGTGGGGTTGCTGGGGAAGGGCAGCACCAGCACCTTGGTCCTGGGGGTGATGGCAGCGCGCAGCTCCTCCGCCGTCAGACGGAATTGGTTCTCTTCCTTCAGTTCCAGATAGACGGGTACGCCCCCGGCCATCTCGGCCAGCGGCCCGTAGCACACAAAGGAGGGGGTGGGGACGATGACCTCATCTCCCGGCTCCACCAGTACCCGCAGGGCCAGGTCAATGGCCTCGCTGCCGCCCACGGTGACCAAGATCTGGTTCTTGTGATCATAGTGCAGGTCGAACCGACGCTCTAAATAGGACTCGATCTCCCGGCGCAGACGGAGCATACCGGCGTTAGAGGTATACTTGGTGTGGCCTTTTTCCAGGGAGTAGATGCCCGCATCCCGGATGTGCCAAGGGGTAACGAAATCAGGCTCGCCAATCCCCAGGGAGATACCATCCTTCATCTCCTCCAGCAGGTCAAAAAACTTCCGAATTCCAGAGGGTTTGATGCCCTGGATTCTCTGATTCAAAATATGCTCATAATTCATGAAAAGACAAACTCCCTCTCTTCGGGCTCACCGGGTTGGAACACCAGGTGGTTCTCCTTATATTTTTTCAGGATAAAGTGGGTGGCTGTACCGGTCACGCCCTCCAGGGGGGCCAGCCGCTCGCTGACGAACATGGCTACCTCCTTCAAGGTCCGGCCGGAGATGATCACCGTCAGGTCGAAGGTACCGCTCATCAAATAGACAGACTCCACTTCGTCATACTGATAGATCCGCTGGGCAATCCGGTCGTAGCCCGCCAAATCCTGCGGGGTGACCTTTACCTCGATCAATGCGGTGACGCCCTCGTCCCGCACCTTACTCCAATCCACAACGGCCTGATAGCCGAGAATCACGCCTTTTCGCTCCAGGGCCCGCACCTCCGCGCGCACCTCTTCTTCTGTCATACCTGCCTGTGCGGCCAGCTGTGCCGGAGACTGGGCACAGTCCTGCTCCAGCAGTTCCAACAAAGAATTCATACTGTCCTCCGTTCTCCGCCAAAAGGCGGGTATTTTTCTTCCTCCGGTCTGATTTTTTCTTTACCGGGGATTTTATCATTATACATGAAGGCAGTACGAATGACAATAAAAAAATACAAATTTGCAGGTTTTCATTTTTTATCCTGCATCTCAACTGTTTTCATATCTTGCCCGACATAAATAAATATCCCCCGGCCTAGCCGGGGGTATT
>CAJMQD010000252.1 GCA_905215425.1 uncultured bacterium | reverse complement strand
CAACCGAGATTCTCGGTTGTGACTGGAGTTCAGACGTGTGCTCTTCCGATCTGGAGCCACGGGGGCCACAGGTGCAGCCGGCGCTATGGGTCCCACTGGCCCTACAGGCCCTGCCGGTCCCGCCGCTGCCATTACTCCCGGGGCTTATGTTGCTCCGGCTACCAACACCACCGATGTAGTGACCCAGTTCAATGCCCTGCGCACCAGCTTGATCAATGCCGGTTTTCTGGAGAACGGTCTATAAGTGAAATAATGCGCCGCCCCCGCCCAAGTGCGCGGGGGCGGCGCAGAACAGGGGGAGAATCGTGAAGGTCGTTGTCTATGCCATCTGCAAAAATGAGGAGCAATTTGTTGACCGCTGGATGGACTCCATGGGGGAGGCCGATCAGGTGGCGGTACTGGATACAGGCTCGACTGACGGTACGGTGAAGCGCCTGCGGGAGCGGGGGGCCTATGTCCGGCAGCAGGAGATATCTCCCTGGCGGTTTGACACGGCCCGTAACCTCTCCTTGGATTTAGTGCCGGAGGATGCGGACATCTGTGTCTGTACGGATCTGGACGAGGTGTTCCACCCAGGATGGCGGCGGGCGGTGGAGGCCGCTTGGAGACCGGGGGCGGGCCAGGCGTCTTACCGCTACACCTGGTCCTTTGAGGCGGACGGCAGAGAGGGAGTGGTGTTCTGGCAGGAGAAGATCCACGCCCGCCGGGGGTACCGCTGGGTCCATCCGGTGCATGAAGTGCTCCGTTGGACCGGAGAGGGCCGCCCTGGGCCGATGGTGATGGCGGAGGGCGTCCAACTGGACCACCATCCGGACCCGACAAAATCCCGGGGACAATATCTGCCCCTGCTGGAGCTGTCCGTGGCCGAGGAGCCGGAGGATGACCGGAATGTCCATTACCTGGGCAGAGAGTACCTGTACCGGGGGCGGTGGGAGGACTGTATCCGCACGCTGAAACACCATCTGGAGATGCCCACGGCCCGCTGGCGGGATGAGCGGTGCGCCTCCATGCGCTATCTGGCCCGGGCCTATGCGAGCCTTGGCAACCGGCAGGAGGCCTGGGTCTGGGGTATTCGGGCCGCGGCGGAGGCCCCCTATCTGCGGGAGCCTTATTTGGAGCTGGCCCAACTGCTGTATGGTCAGGAGAATTGGGAGGGAGTGCTTTACTTTACGGGGGAGGCGCTGAAAATTCTTCAGCGGCCCAGGACCTATATCAGCGAAAGCTATGCCTGGGGCAGTCTGCCCCACGACCTGCGGGCTGTGGCTTTTTACCATACCGGGCGGCTGCGGCAGGCATTGGAGGAGGCGGAGCGCGCCCTGGTGCTGGAGCCCTCTGACCAGCGCCTGCGGGACAATGTGGAGGTGCTGCGGAAGCTGGCGGCTTCATAGCGTCGGAATAAAATAGGACAGAAGAAAAAATTCTACGATTCTTATGATTTTTTCCGGCAGAGCGGGGCAAAATGCGGAAGAATCCATGATTGCGGAATCAGTCGGATTTCCTTTATAATACGGGTATTCCCTGCGCACTGCCGGGAAAATCGGATTGGGGGAGCAAGTCCCCCTAAAAGGAGATCGACAATGAAAAAGACAGTCACTTTGGCGCTTACCCTATCCCTGGTGCTTGGACTTTTGTCCGGCTGCGCCAATGACACACCGGCTGACAATGCCGCGAGCAAGAGCAACGCCGCAGAGAAAGCGGCAACTGAAAATTTCAGCGATGAAATGAAGATTCCCTACGCCGTCGACCTGTCCCCGGAGGACGGGGCAGATTCGGTGGAGCGGTCCGGGGACCACGCCGATTCCCCCTACTTTGCCCATCCGGACGTCTATAACATGGAGTCCACAGAGACGCTGACGGTGCTGCACAATTTCAAGACCATGCAGCAGACCAGCGAGTGGTCCTGCGGCGTTACAGCCGCGCTGATGGTGCTGGACTGGTACGGTAAGCTGGGGGACTGGAACGAGGAGACTCTGGCCGCGCTGCGCCACTCTCTGGACGGCACGGAGCTGGAGGGCTACCCCGGAACTACCCTGAATCAGGCCATTGATATTTTTGAAGGCGTAGGCGGTTTTGATATTATTTCCACCGCGGATTATCCCGATGGAATTTGGCTGGACGACATCCAGAGCTGGCTGGCCAAGGGCGAGCCCGTTATGATTTGCTGGAACGACTGGGGCGGACACTGGCAGACCATCATCGGCTATGACACCATGGGCACCGAGGAGACCAACGACGACGTGTTCCTGGTGGCCGACTCCTACGACACCACCGACCATAACCAGGATGGCTATGGCATCTACCCTGCGGAGCGGCTGATGTACAACTTCTCCATGTACGGGACATTCCCGGAGAGCGAGGGCGGAAGCGATATGCTGTTCCTGGTGGCAAGCCCCAAGGAACAGTGACGAACTGTATTTGAGTAAATAAGCGGAACAAGGCCGCCGGGATTCCCGGCGGCCTTGTCAGCTTGTCAAAAAGTGGTAAAACCACTTTTTGACAAGCTGCAAACATTTTAA
>CAJMQD010000251.1 GCA_905215425.1 uncultured bacterium | reverse complement strand
TGACAGTGTAGTCGCTCAAACGCAGCGCGGTCTCGGTGGCCTGGATGGAGTTGCAGCCGTGGGCGATGTTGGCGAAGGGGCCGCCGTGGATGAAGGCAGGGGTGCCCTCCAGGGTCTGCACCAGGTTAGGCTTGATGGCGTCCTTCAGCAGGGCGGTCATGGCGCCCTCGGCCTTCAGGTCATGGGCGGTGACGGGCTGATCCTGATAGGTGTAGGCCAACACCATCTTGGCCAGACGGGCCTTCAGGTCGGTCAGGTCGGTGGCCAGGCACAGCACCGCCATGATCTCGCTGGCCACGGTGATCTCAAAGCCGTCCTCGCGGGGCACACCGCTGGCCTTGCCCCCCAGGCCGTCCACGATGTGGCGCAGCTGGCGGTCGTTCATGTCCACGGCGCGCTTCCAAACGATGCGGCGGGGGTCGATGTTCAGGGCGTTGCCCTGCTGAATGTGGTTGTCCAGCATGGCGGCCATTAGGTTGTTGGCGGCGCCGATGGCGTGGAAATCGCCGGTGAAGTGCAGGTTGATGTCCTCCATGGGCACCACTTGGGCGTGGCCGCCCCCGGCCGCGCCGCCCTTGACGCCGAACACGGGGCCCAGAGAGGGCTCGCGCAGGCAGACCATTGCCTTCTTGCCAATCTTGTTCAGGCCATCGGCCAGACCAACAGAGGTAGTGGTCTTGCCCTCGCCGGCGGGGGTTGGGCTGATGGCGGTGACCAGCACCAGCTTAGCCCGCCGGGGCAGCTTGCGGATCTCGGTCAGATCCAGCTTCGCCTTATACTTGCCGTATAGTTCCAGGTGCTCCGCGTCGATGCCGGCCTTTGCCGCGATCTCCGTGATCTTCTCCATCTCGTGGGCCTGGGCGATCTCAATGTCCGTCTTGATTTCCATAGTAATTGATGTATCCTTTCTTATCGTCTCCACCCGTGGGCGGGAGCAAGCTTATTTATCCCTTCATCCTGGCCAGCATAAATTTTCCGCTGCCCGTCACCGTAACGGTATCTTCCTTCACATCCTGCACCAGCACAGCCTCTTCGGCCTTCAGGGAGATCTCCCCCACCGTACCGGAGCCCTCGGCGCAGTACAGCAGCATGGTGTCTGCGCCCTGGGGCTCAAGTGGCTGTCCGCCGGACAGCAGGACGGCCTGGATGCTGCCCTCGGCCTTGCCCTTGCGCAGCATCAGGTTGAAATCGACGCAGCGGCCCCAGGAGCGGGTGGCCGCGCCGCCGTCAAAGCAGTGGATGCCATAGGGGTTCAGGGTGATGACCTCTCCCCCGTCGTGCTGCAGCCGGATGGGCCGGTCAAACACAGACAGCCAGCGCTCGTAGTCGGGCAGAGGGGTATAATCCGACTCGTCCAGATCCGCCGTGGCGGAGCTGACGCGCCATAGGAAGTCCCGGTCGGCGTATACCGCGCCCTCCGGGGCGATGGCGATCTGAATGGTCTTTCCGCCAGACCAGTTGCTGACCACATAGTCCTTAGACGTCAAATGGGTAAAGCGCATCTTCAATCCTCCTTAACAAAGTGTCCCCGCGGCGCGGGCGCCGCGAGGACACCCTCAATCGTTTTGGAAGTGATTACAGGGTTTTGAGAATCTCCTCATAGATCTCGTCAGCCAGGGGCAGAGCCTTGGCCAGGATGGTCTCGCCCTTGCCGCGGGCTTCGCTGACAAATGCCTCGTCATTGATTCCGCCGATGTTGATCAACACGTTCAGCCAGGCGCTCTGGATACCGGCCTTCAGGCTCAGCGCAGCGCAGCCGAAATCGCTGGCAGCGCTGGTGTTGTAGCCGCCCAGCATCTCCTTGATGACCAGCAGGGTCTGATAGGTGACCTCCATGACCTCCAGTGGGGTCTTGGTGCAGCCCTTCAGAGCCGCCTGCATGGCGGCCTTGCGGGCAGCCTTCTCCTCATCGGTGTTCTTGGGCATGGCGAACACGGCGGAGACGGCGTTGAACGCCTCGGTGTCCCGGTCGATGATGTCAACGGCCTGCTCCTTCAGAACCAGGGCCTTCTGCTCCATCTCCTTGGCCTTCTCCTCGAACTCGGCCCACTTCTTGCGGCCGGTGGTAAAGTTGCAGACCATGGCGGTCAGGGCGGCACCCAGGGCGGCCTCCAGCGCGGCCACGGAGCCGCCGCCGGGGGCGGGCTCTTCCGAAGCGGTGGCGGCGACAAACTGGGCAACAGTCATATCAGCTAATTTCATTTTTGTCTCCTCCTTGGATCTGCGTGGATCACTCCATCTCGATGATGTGGTACTCCATCACCTGATTATGGCAGTCGAAGTCACGGGCCTTCAGATAGTACTCGGCGCAGTCGATCAGAGCCTTGCCGGGGGTCAGACCCACGATCTCACTGTCCACCACGTAGGTGCCGTAGCGCTCGGCCAGAGCCTTGATCATTTCGTATACCACATACAGGGGGGTGTCCTCGTAGTTGACCATGTTCATGGAGACCTGGGCGATTCCCCGGTCCTCCAGCATGAAGCCCATGGCCTTGCAGCTGCGGAAGCCGCCGGAGGAGCCGCGGATG
>CAJMQD010000250.1 GCA_905215425.1 uncultured bacterium | reverse complement strand
TGACAGTTTACTGCGTTATCTGTGGATTTTTACCGCTCTTTTGGCCATTTGCGGCCTATGTATGGACAGTCCACAGAACATTCTGCGCGGCTTGTTCACCATCATTATGACGGAGGACGCGCTGATCACGGATTATATCAAGATCGCCGGGCCCGGCGCCGCCTTTGTAAATTCCGCCCTGGTCACCGCCATCACCCTGATCCTGCTTCGCCTGTCCAAGGACACGCTGAATGGCATGACCCTGGTGGAGATTGGCCTGATGTCCGGCTTCTCCCTGTTCGGCAAAAACTTTCTCAACATCTGGCCCATTTTGCTGGGCTCCTGGCTGTATCCCAAATCCAGACATGAACCCTATGGCAGCTATGTGGGCATCGGCCTGATGGCCACTGCCCTGTCCCCTGTCATCAGCTACATTGCCCTGGACAATGGCTGGGGAACTCTTCCGTTGGCAATTATAGTCGGTCTTGTCATCGGGTATGTGATGGCTCCTTTAGCGGCCTATACTTATCGCATTCAAAACGGCATGAACCTATACAATGTTGGTTTTTCCTGCGGCTTAGTCGCCTTTATCTGTGTCCCCCTGATGAACTCCTTCGGGGCTACCCCTCATCTGAAATCCCGCTGGGCCGAGGGCTATAATTTGACCTTTGCCCTGATGCTGGGCTTTTTATGTATTACCCTGATTCTGTGCGGTCTGTTCGCCTGTAAGATCCCGGTGTGGGCCTCCTGGGCCGGCTATCGCATGCTGCTGCATACCAGCGGCCGCGCCCCCAGCGACTATCTCCGTATGTTCGGTCCCGCCCCCGTGCTGATCAACACCGGAGTCAACGGTCTGATTGGGATGGCCTTTATCCTGCTGGGCGGCGGCGATCTGAACGGGCCCACCTTAGGCGGTATTCTAACCATCATGGGCTTCTCCGCCTTCGGAAAACATGCGGGCAATATTATCCCGGTGATGGCCGGCGTGTTCCTGGGCAGCGCCCTCACCCACTGGAACCTGTCCGACCCCTCGGTCCAGCTGGCCTGTCTGTTCTGTACGACCCTTGCCCCCATCTCCGGCTATTTTGGCTGGCCCTACGGCGTGTTGGCCGGATTTCTGCACTCCTCTGTGGTGTTGTTCACCAGCACTCCTGTAGCGGGCATGAATCTGTACAACAACGGGTTTTCCGGCGGCCTGGTCGCCACAGTGCTTTATCCCATCTTGATCGCCATTGCCCGCCACCGCAAGCCCACCCTTCAGGACAAGGATATGTTTGAAAACCTGGAGAACGACGCCCCCGTTATGGCCCCTCCCCGTCACGCCATGGACGAAGAGGAGGACTGACTTCTCTCACCATCAAAGCAGCTGCATTTCATATCGAAATGCAGCTGCTTTTTACCCTCCGAACAGGAGGGCCACCGCCCAGGCCGACGCCAGAAAGCCCACGATATCGGCGCACAGAGCCGCAGGAACGGCATAGCGGGTCCGGCTGACTCCCACCGCTCCAAAGTAGACGGCTATAGTATAGAACGTTGTCTCCGTCGAACCCAGCATCACCGCTGCGGTGCGCCCCAGGGCGGAGTCCGGACCGTAGGCATGGATCAACTCCGCCCCTACGCCCAGGGCCGCAGAACCGCTGATGGGCCGCACCAGCATCAGGGGCAGCAGCTCCGGCGACAGACCAACCCTCTCCAGCAGCGGCCCCAGCACACCGGCCAGCAATTCAATGGCCCCAGAAGCCCGGAGCATATATACTGCCGTCAGCAGCGCCACCAGAGATGGCGCAATATGCGCCAGGATGTCCAATCCGCCCCCGGCCCCACGAATCAGTGCCGCGTATACGTCTATTCCCTTCCCACAGGCATAGAGCGCCACAGCACACAGGATCAGGGGCACTAACATAGCAGTCACCAGCTCTGCCATCTCAGTCTCTCCACAGCCGGGCCAGTATCTTACAGGCCACGATTCCTGCCGCCAGCGACAGACCCGACGCCAGCCAAACCGCCGGCAGAATGTCAAAGGGCCGGGCACAGCCCTCCGCCCCCCGCACCGCCGCTACTGTGGTGGGCAGCAGCTGGATCGAGGCGGAGTTGCACACGATGAGCAGGCACATCTCATTGCTGGCCTGTCCCGGGGCAGAGCGCTTCGCCATTCCCTTTGCCGCCTGGATCCCCATGGGAGTAGCCGCGCTGCCTAACCCCAACAGATTGGCGGATACATTGGCGGACAGGGCCGTCAAGGTGTCCCGGTCCTCCCTTAGGCGCGGATAGAGGCGCAGCAGCACCGGGCAAAGCAGCCGGGACAGTCCCTCCCCCAAGCCGCTCTGCTTCATCACTTCCATCACTCCGCTCCACAGACACAGGGAACCCGCCATGGACAGGCACAACCGCACTGCTGCCTCTGCCCCCTCCATCGCTGCCGCCGACACCTGTTCTATCCGCCCTGCCGCCGCCCCCCACAGCACCGATATCAGCACCATTCCCGTCCACAGTACCGCCATGAGCACTGCCTCCACCCCCTTCCTTCTCACCATACGCCCTCCCTCCCTGA
>CAJMQD010000249.1 GCA_905215425.1 uncultured bacterium | reverse complement strand
AGCGACTACATTGTGGTGGGCCGTCCCATTACGCAGGCCGCCGACCCCGTAGATGCCTATCGCCGGGCAGTGAAGGAATTTTTGGGTCAGTAAGTATAAAAATCGTGCAGGAGGAATCAACAATGAACATTGAACAGACTGTGGCCCGGGACCTGCTGTCCATTCAGGCCGTCTTTTTCCGCCCCGAGCAGCCCTTCACCTGGGCCAGCGGGATCAAGAGCCCCGTCTACTGCGACAACCGCCTGATCCTCACCGCCCCTGCGGTGCGCAGCCGCGTGGAGCAGGCCATTGCCGACACGGTGAAGAAGGAATACCCCGACTGCCAGGTGCTGATGGGCACCTCCACCGCCGGTATCGCCCATGCCGCCATTGCCGGCCATATTCTGGGCCTGCCCATGGGCTATGTGCGCTCCGGCGCCAAGGACCACGGCCGGAACAACCAGATCGAGGGCCGCCTGGAGAAGGGGCAGAAGGTCGTGGTTATCGAGGACCTGATCTCCACCGCCGGCAGTGTGCTGGAGGTGGTGGATGTGCTGCGCCAGGCGGGGGCCGAGGTGCTGGGCGTGGTGTCCATCTTCACCTATGGGATGCAGAAGGGCCTGGATCGTCTGGCCCAGGCCAGCGTAAAGAACGTCAGTCTGACCAACTTCGACGCTGTGGCCCAGGCCGCTGCCGAGGAGAACTACATCAAGCCCGAGGATGTACAGCGCCTGATCGCCTTCCGCAACAACCCCAGCGACGAGAGCTGGATGACCCGATAAGTCTGTGCCCCGCCCTTTGGGGCGGGGCACGTTTTGCGAAACCAGAGAAAAAACGATACAGAACGATCTCATAAGGGAGGACGTTGCATGAGAAATCTGATCGATATTATGGACCTGTCTACGGAAGAAATCGAGGAACTGATCGCCCTGGCGGAGGATATCATCGCCAATCCGGAGCGGTATCAGGAGGTGTGCCGCCGCAAGAAGCTGGCCACCCTGTTCTTCGAGCCCTCTACCCGCACCCGCCTGTCCTTTGAGGCGGCTATGCTGGACTTGGGCGGCAGCGTGCTGGGCTTCTCCGAGGCCAGCTCCAGCTCTGCCAGCAAGGGGGAGAGTGTGGGAGATACGGTGACCGTGGTCAGCGGTTACGCCGATATCATCGCCATGCGCCACCCCAAGGAGGGCGCGCCCCTGGTGGCCTCTATGCGGGCCAGCGTACCTGTCATCAATGCGGGAGACGGAAGCCACAACCATCCGACCCAGACGCTGGCCGACCTGCTGACCATCCACAGGGAGAAGGGACGCTTGGACCACATGACGGTGGGCCTGTGCGGCGACCTGAAATTTGGCCGGACCGTACACTCGCTGATTGCCGCCATGTCCCGGTATGCCGGAGTGGACTTTGTGCTTATCTCCCCGGAGGAGCTGAAGCTGCCCAGCTATGTGAAAGAGACCTATATCAAGAACAAGGGGATCCCTTACACCCAGACCACTGATTTGCAGTCTGTCATGAGCAAGCTGGACGTGCTGTATATGACCCGGGTGCAGCAGGAGCGCTTTTTCAACGAGGAGGACTATCTCCGCCTGCGGGACAGCTATATCCTCACTCTGGATAAACTGAAGGACGCCAAAAAGGATATGATCGTCATGCACCCGCTGCCCCGGGTAAATGAGATCTCTACCGCCGTAGATGACGACCCCCGGGCGGCCTATTTCCGCCAGACCCGGAACGGTAAGTTCATTCGTATGGCGCTGATTATGAAGCTGCTGGGGCTGGACAAGAAGGAGGGCTGAACATGAGAGTGGATTCTGTGAAACAGGGGATCGTGATCGACCACATCACGGCCGGCAAGTCGATGCAGATCTATCAGATGCTGGGGCTGGACGCTCTGGAGTGTACAGTGGCCATTCTGAAGAACGTGCCCAGCCACCGGATGGGGCGGAAGGATATCATTAAGATCGACACGGATCTGGACCTGGATCTGGACGTGCTGGGCTATATCAGCCCCACGATCACGGTGGATGTGATCCGGAACGGTACGGTGGCCGAAAAGAAGCATATCGAGCTGCCTGAAAAACTGACCGATATCATCAAGTGCAAAAACCCCCGGTGCATCACCACGACCGAGCAGGAGATCCATCACATCTTCCGCCTGACCAACCGGGAGAAGCGGGAGTATCGCTGTATCTACTGCGACGCCAAGGCCAAAGAGTGAACTGTCTCCCGGCGGGAGACAAAAACGCCATAATATGACGGGAAAAGCAAGAAAAACTCTTTCAGTTTCCCCGATTGACAGAATTCGGACGGAATGTTAAACTGAAAGCAGACAACGAGAAGTCGCCCCGTAACTGACGGAACCGGAGATGAACTCCATGGGAGCGGGACGATGATACATGCCGACCGTCTGGGCAGACCGAACCTGACAAAACTGCCGGGCCGGTCTGCCCTTTTGCTTTTATGGCGGGAAAGGAGACAATTATGCGTAAAGTCGGAATCGTAATGGGAAGCGCCAGTGATCTGCCTGTGGTGGAAAAGGCTATTGGTGTATTGCA
>CAJMQD010000248.1 GCA_905215425.1 uncultured bacterium | reverse complement strand
TCTTACTTCTGCTCCACGATCTGGGCGGCATAGTTGCCCGCCAGCGCGGTGGGGGGCATCAGGTCACCCATAGAGCAGATGAAGGACAGGGCCGCCGCAATGACGATCTGGTTGCCGGAGTCCAGCAGCGCCAGCAGGAAGGGCACACCCAACACGGAGGCTGCGCCATAGGAGGACACGGCACCGAAGGCAGGCATGACCAGACAGACCGCAGCGTACAGCACCAATGTACCGAAGCCGAAGCAGTTGATCACGATATAGCCGCGCACGCCGGTGAGAGTCATGATCTGTATGAACATGCCCACGCCCATCAGCTTACCCAGCACGGGCACCGTGGTATGGATGGCGTTGGACACCGTCTTGATGGGGTCGAACTTCCGGCCTGTGAACAGACCCACCACGCTGCCGATGAAGAAAATCAGGGGCATTCCCAAGTTGGGGAACACGTTGGGCAACGCACGGCCGCCCACCATCAGCACGATCACCACCAGGATGGGGATGTACAGCTTCAGACCGTACTGCTTGCCGATCTCCAGATTCAGGCCGCTCTTCAGCTTTTCATAGTCCAGGTGGCGGCAGTACCGCAGGCCAATGAACAGCACGGTAAAGATCGCGCAGGGGAAGGTCATAAAGGCCAGGGGGCCCTCAAACCCGATGTAGGGCATATCCACGCCGCCGGCGATCAGCATGGCGGGGATATTTACCGGAGGGGCCGCCATGCCCATGATGGAGCCCACCGCCAGGATAGCGCCGGTCTGCGGGGCTGGAATGCCCATCATCAGCAGGATGGGGGCCACGATCGCGCCGGCGGACAGCACCGCCGCAGTGGATGAGCCGGTAATCATGCCCGGGAACATGATGATAAACATCAGCAGCACCAACATGACCGCGGGCACTTTATAGAACTTGGATACGATCACGGCGTTCAGCGCCTCCAGAGCGCCGGACTCCTGGATCACCGTCATAAAGATCATTGCCATAGAAATGATCAGGATGGTGTCCATATAGACGAAGGTGCCCTCAAACAGGTGCCGGATGGGAATTCCCTCTCCCGCCACAAGGGCGCCGACCACAGCGCCGGCGACCATGGACAAGCTGACCGGCAGCTTGACCAGGAAGTTGGCCAGCAGGAAGGTAGCCAGCATAGCCAGGAAAGTAATCAGTTCAATGTCCAAATCTATCCCCCCGAAGAATAAAAGTGTATATTTCTGGTTTTATGCACGAGCAAAGGCTGCTGTGTGGTATGCTTGCCGTCCAAAGCAGGCTTTGCTCCTGGATCAAACCAGAACCGCCTTTATCCGTCCCGGGCTCCCCCATGGGGAGCCCGGGACATGGACCAACCTTCAAGCAGCGTAAGATAATGAGATCAGGCGCCGAACAGCTCGGTCAGAGGAGTGATGGCGTCGGCGATGGAGTGCAGCAGCGTGATAGGTACACCCTTGTCGGTAGCGGCGTCGGTGAACTTGCCGTCGTCGTTGCCCTCCTCCACGACCATCACATAGTTGGCAACGCCCAGGGCGATGTCGTTGAACTGGTCGGACAGAGCGCCGCGGCGGGAAGCGCCGCCCAGGTGGGCCGCGATCACGGTGATGCCGTTGTCCTTCGCAGTCTGGGCGATGGCGTTGGCACGGGCCAACTCATCCTCCTGGGAGATACCGGCGGCGCCCAGGCCCTTGGAGGAAGCGCCGCAGGCGATGATCACGGTCTTGTAGTTGGCGACATCGTCAGCGCTGGCGGTGGCGTTGAAGGTGTACTCAGCGCCCACCTTCTTCATCAGGGCATCCAGCATGGACACGTCGGCGCTCTGGCCGATGGAGGTGATCAGCACGGGACCCTCGATGTTCTCCTTGGTGAAGGTGCCGTTCTCGGTGACGACCTTGTTGTCAGCGCTGGTACGGAAGGTGTAACCGCTGCTGTCGCCGGTGCTGCCGGAGCCCTGGCTGCTGGCCGCGCCCTGGCTGGTGCCGGGCTGCTGGGTGCTGCCGCCGGTGGACTTGTCGCCGCTGCTGCCGCAGGCAGTCAGAGCCATGCTGCAGATCAGCAGCACAGAAATGACAGATGCAAATTTCTTCATTGTTGTGACCTCCTAAAATTCTTATAGATGCTATTTCTGCGTTCCCCGAAGGGGGAAGAGCATACAAAGGATAAATGTGCCGCTGCTCAGGCCAGGGACTTCAGGGTATACTCCAGGCCCTTTTCGATCATCTCGTTGGCGTCGGGCATACCAGTGACCTTCATGGGCTTGTCTGGGTACAGCGTCTCCAGGGTATTGATCAGCTCCAGACTCATGCTCATGTGATAGGCGGTACGCTTTTCAATGGGCCAGCCGTTCTCGTCAAAATCGTAAGAGTTGGGGAACAGGCCCGCCTGGTGCATGGCCAGGTAGTTGCCGGAGCGTCCGTTTTTGAACAGATCCTCCGTCATCTTGTCGTGATAGCTGCCCATGGCGGGGTTACAGGTCTCGAACAGGGTGCACAGGGCGTTGGTGTTGTCGCCCAGGCCGCGGTGGGACAGGCCGTAGGAGGTCTGTCCGGA
>CAJMQD010000247.1 GCA_905215425.1 uncultured bacterium | reverse complement strand
AGGCTGTTATACAAATTTCACTGTATAACAGCCTTTTTTTAAATTTTAAAAGAATAAGGCAAAACGAACTCTCCGCCACGTTTGTAAGCAAGTGACATAGTGTTCGTCGGACCCTTATTTGCAGAGTAAGTGTTCGAAATCACTATGCGCAGGGCGCAGGTACTTTCTTTCGAAGATAAAAATGCCTGGTGCGGTAAACGGTCGAAATTTCAATTTACAGAACACAGACGGAAATTTTTAAAATAAAGGAGAAACGATCAATCTTGACAGGCATGTTTTGACGCCAGTCGGTTCTGGTCAACCCTCTCCATTTAACCATCGGGAAAGTTCCGGTGTGATGGGAACCTCCACTTTGTCATTACTCTGCAATTTCTTAATAAACAAAGTATAACCACGCCAGGAAGGCGTAGCTATAAGGATATGCCGGTTGTACTTGCGTATTATCCGCGGATAAACCTTCCGTATCCAGGTTCTGCCAGGATTTTGTCATCTTCCATGACCACTCTGCCCCGAACAATGGTGGAGATCACCTTGCCGTGGAGGGTCTGTCCCCAGAGGGGGTCCAGATGGGGTTTTGAATAAATGGGAAATTTCTCGTCCACCGTCCAGACCTTCTCCATATCGCAGATGGTAAAGTCCGCGTCGGTACCGATGTGGTTGCCGCACTTCTCCGCCCAGCCCAAGGCCCGGGCGCCGTTGATACTGGTGACTTCCACAAGCTTCTCCAACGTCAGTTTGCCGGCGTTGACGGCGTCCAGCAGCAGACTGCCGTAGTAGTCCTCTCCTTCTACCCCCTGACCGGATGCGAACGCCTCCTCGGGGTTGTAGTGTTTTGCCAGGTGAGGGGAGTGGTCGCTGCCCAGAATGTCCACCGTGCCGTCATTTACCGCTGCCCAAACATGATCCCAATTTGGGGCCGCGGCATGGCCCAGGGCGATGGTGCTGCCGTTATTCCGATTATAGAGGGTATCGAAACAGCGGATACTGGTAGGCAGGATTTCTACGCTGGCCAGAATGTCCATATCCCCCTGGCGTTTCAGCATCCGGATCAGGTCGATATAGCCGTCGTGCCAGCAGTGGAGGGCCCACCACTTGCAGCCGGTCTTGCGGAAGAAATAGGCCAGCTCCCAGGCTGCGCTGCTCATCTCCTCGTCGCCGTAAAGCTGATGCAGGACATTCATCAGCGTCTGGGGTTCCCCGCTCTCTTTAATGCGCTTCACATTTCCCAGATACCAGTCCATGTTCATAGGGTGTATGGAAACATACTTTCCGGTCTTGGCCGCCGCGGCCAGGCATTGGTGCAGCTCAGAGCTGTCGCCGCAGCGGAAGTTTTCCTCCAGAGGGGCGCTGTTCTTCATCTCCATGATCTTGAAGCAGGATGCCCCTGCTTCCACCCATCGCGGCAGACTCCCGCTGTGGAAAGCCAGGGGGCTGGGGATGGGAGCAAAATCCACCACTGCATGGCGCTCGCCGCAGTCCACCGCATACTGGAAATCCTCGGGGGAGGCAATGCCCCGGGTCAGGTTGTTGGGCATGACGCAGACGCTGGTAACACCGCCATGGGCTGCCGCCATGGTACCAGTGGTATAGTCCTCCTTGTCCTCCACACCGGGTTCCCGGATGTGGGTGTGGAAATCGATCATTCCCGGAAGGACATATTTGCCGTCGGCGTCGATGATCCGACTGGCCTTTGCTCCAGGACAATGACCGATATAGGCGATCTTCTCTCCAATGACCCCGACATCGGCCTTCTGAAAGTCATTTCCAATATGCACCATTCCGTTGCTGATTAACAGATCGAAAATCAATGTTCTTCCCCCTTTTTCAAGCCAGGCCCTTTTTCTCCGCCAGCTTTCGAAAGGCTGCGGCCATCCGGTCCATAGCGGCAAAACTGTCCTTGTCGTCCCAGAAGCAGCCGGCGATGAGCCGCAGGTGACCGTTGCCCATGTCGCCGTAGAATTTGCCATCGTTAAGGCTCACCAGAGCTTCCTTTGCCAGATAGGCGGTGATCTCGCTGGAATCTCCCAGTTTTGAAATATCGATCCAGACGAAGAAGCCAGACTCCGGCATCTGCATCGAAACACCGGGGATGTTGTTAAAGAGCTTGTAGGCGTATTTGCGGCGGTTGTCGTACTTCTTCATATAATCTTGGATAAAGCTGTCGTCCCGGAAGGCGGGCATGACCGCCAGTTGGGCCAGCGTACTGGTGGCGCCCTGGATATTGACGGCGGCGCCGTAGTAGGTATCCATGATGGTATCCGTGGCATAGGTCCAGCCCACCCGGAAACCGCTGAGTCCCATTCCTTTGGAAACGGAGCAGACAGTCACAGTGCGCTCCCACATCCCCGGAAGCTGGCAGATGCAGATCATCTCATGCTCCGGGAAAACGGTATCTTCAAAGGCCTGGTCGCAGACACAGATCAGGTCATATTCTACACAGAAGGCCGCTAACTCCTCCAACTCCTTGCGGGTGTAGACAGTGCCGGTAGGGTTGTTGGGGTTGGTGAGCAGCACCATCTTGGTCTTGGAAGTGACTCG
>CAJMQD010000246.1 GCA_905215425.1 uncultured bacterium | reverse complement strand
CGTAGATCAGCCAGCTGCCCCGGTGGACCAGCTCCGGCGCCAGCGCCACCCGCAGCAGCCCGGCCGCCGTGGGCTCGTGCTGCTCCCGCGGGGTGATGATCTCGCCGTCGGGGCCGATCACCGTGCCGTTATTCGTGGTGGCGCTGAAGGACAGGCTGGGGAGCCGGTTTCCGCTCTCATCGTACAGGCTGTACCAGGTCATGTCCGGGTCAGGATCCCAGCCGCCCCGGAAGAGCACCGTGTCCCCTTGGCGCACCTCAACGCCCATCAGCCCTTCGGGGACATAGCTGTCCCCCATGGAGGGCTCCGGCGCGGCGGAGGGGTCCTGCAAAATGGTGTAGGGACCATAGGTCTCCTGCCCCCAGCGGTACTCCACCCGGCCGTCCGGGCAGACGGTGAACACGCTGTCTTCCCCGCTCTTGCGGCCCGCGTATTGGATCACGCCGTCTTTCTCCGTCCGGCGGAGAAAGACATTTTCGTATTCGATCCCCACACGGGAGCACTGCACCGCCGTCACTACGGCAAACAGGGGGATGGCCACAGCCAGCAGGAGCAGCAATCCCTTGCGGAACAGGTCCATCTCGGTCCAGCGCGCTTTCAGCTTCATGGTCGTCCTCCTTCTTGTCTCCCCAAAAGCGGGGCGGCTTATACCGTCAGGTCAGCGGTCTTGGCTCCCACTAAGGCCATCAGGTCGGCGGGGTTCACCTCCACCTGATAGCCGATCTTCCCGGCGGAGACACAGATGGTGTCCAAAATCTCCGCCGTCTCGTGGAACACGGTGGGGAACTGCTTCTTCATCCCCACGGGGGAGCAGCCCCCGTGGATGTAGCCCGTCAGGGGCAGCAGCTCCTTCTGGTGGATCATGGCGATGGACTTCTCCCCCACCGCCTTGGCCGCCTTTTTCAGGTCCAGGGTGTCCTCCACGGGGATGTCGAACACATAGTACCCGCCGGAGGCCCCCCGGGCCACCAGCGTCTTGAACACGCACTCCGGGTCCTGCCCCAGATAGCCGGCCACCGACGCGCCGTCGATGGAGCCGTCCGTGGGGTAGGTGTGGGGGGTGTAGGCCACCCCCTTCTGCTCCAGAACACGCATCACGTTGGTTTTTTCTTCTTTTTGCTTTGCCATAACAGGTCCCTCTTTGTTTTCTGTCTTACAGATACATCCGCATCAGCGCCAGCACCAGCATATGCAGCGGATAGAAGGCATAGCAGGCGTACTGGAGGGCCCGGCTGTGGGGGCCCTGCTTCCCATTATACAACCAGATGGGGATCAGCGCCAGCACCGCCAGCCCCTGCTCCGAGATCTCAAAGGTATGCCCCAGCAGGGTGACGGGCATCATCATCCCGCCCAGCAGATAGCAGTTCAGGACGATCAGACCGGCCAGCTCCCCCAGCGGGCCCCAGGAGCGGCCCCGGCAGAGGTAGAACACCAGCACCGTCACCACGCCGCTGCCGTAGTAGTCCACCATGGTCAGCTGTCCCAGGAGCATACCCAGGGCCACGCAGGCCGCGGCGGCCAGGCTGAACACAATCGGTCCCTTGCTCTTGGCCCGCTCCAAAGCCATCATCAGCAGGATGGCCAGACAGAAGGTGAACATCACGTTCTGGTGGAAGGGGAACACCACGGAGGAGTAATACAGCAGGTTAAAGGGGATTTCCGAGATCAGGGCAAAGACGAACATACGCCCCAGGTATTTTTTTCGGTTATGGGTCAGGAAAAAGCCCTCTGCCACCTGATAGGCAAAGATGGGGAAGGCCAGCCGCCCCACGGCGGTGAGCCAGTTGTTCCCCGGGATCACCGTGGCCCACAGGTGGTCGCACAGCATCAGGGCCATAGCCAGGAGCTTGAGGGATAGAGCATTCAAACATTTCAAACGGTTTTCTTTCATAGTATTGCCAACCATGCCTTTCCAAAAATCATAAGTCCTACGCTTCCCAAGACCAGCAGGAGCTGCCATATCACAAACAACGTCAGCCCCCACCGCAAAATCAGGAAAAGTATATGTTTCCAGCCGATTTGAGCATCAATGTAGCTACGATCCATCGTGCCGGTCTTCTTCCATGCATGGCGTATCACCAACAAAAATGTAAAAATTGCGGCGTTCCAGATTAGCAGCACAGCGGCAATAACAGGCAATGCCAAACTCATCAGGGATAACAGCCAAATCGCCAAAAAGAGCGGCCAAAAAAGAAACACTGAGATAGAAGCCATATGGAGCCCTCCTTGTCTACATTCTTTTTATTTTCAAAAGATGACAGGCGGAATTTATTTCCCACGCAGCTCGATGATCTGATCACGCAGGGCGGCGGCCAGCTCGAATTCCAGCATCTTGGCCGCTGCCCCAGACGGCTCGTGCCGTCCGGGGACCCCGTATTTTCAAATCCTCGGGCAAACTGAATTTGCCCTGCGGAATTTCTTTCGCGGGCGAAAGAAATTTACGCGCCATTTGGCGCGCCCGGCTATCGCCGGGTGGAAAGAGGCGGCCCTCACTTCCCACGCAGCTCGATGATCTGATCACGCAGGGCGGCGGCCAGCTCGAATTCCA
>CAJMQD010000245.1 GCA_905215425.1 uncultured bacterium | reverse complement strand
CCTGGGCAAACGTGCGATATTCCATACAAGAAAACCTCTTTTCCGGATAAAAAGAGCCGCAAACGGTGATCGTTTGCGGCTTTGTGGCTTGATTACTGAGCGATCTCCACGATGGAGACCTGCTTGCGGTCCTTGCCCAGGCGCTCAAACTTCACCTTGCCGTCCTTCAGGGCGAACAGAGTGTCGTCGCTGCCCTTGCCCACGTTGACACCGGGGTGAATGTGGGTGCCGCGCTGACGGACCAGAATGTTGCCGGCCAGCACGAACTGCCCGTCGCCGCGCTTCACGCCCAGGCGCTTAGCCTCGGAGTCACGGCCGTTACGGGTGGAACCAACGCCCTTCTTGTGGGCGAAAAACTGTAAACCGATATTCAGCATTTGTCTTACACCTCCATAACTGAAATATGTTGGGGGTACTCCTCCGCCAGCTGGACCAGATAGACCATCAGCCCCGTCAGCAGTGCCTGACAGGTGCTCTCGTTGGTCTGTCCCAGACCGCCGGGGAGCTTCAGGGAGAGGTAGGCGTCCTTTTCCCGGACCTTCACCGGAGCTTCCAGCCCCAGCACATCGTTCACCGTACAGTCCACCACGCGCACAGCGCTGGTGATGGCGGCACAGACGATGTCCTCCCCCGCTTCGGCATAGCCGCTGTGGCCCTTCACTTCAAAGCCCACAAGACGGCTGCCTTCAGATGAAAAAGTGACGACGGTCATACTCAGGCCTTGATGGCGCCGATCTGAACCTTCGTGTAGGGCTGACGATGGCCCTGACGCTTGCGGTAACCCTTCTTGGGGGTGTACTTGAAGATACGGATCTTCTTACCCTTGCCGTTCTTCACCACGGTAGCGTCCACGGAAGCGCCCTCTACCACGGGAGCGCCAAAGGTGGCCTTGTCGCCGTCCATAACAGCCAGCACCTGGTCGAAGGTGATAGCCTGGCCAGCCTCAGCCTCCAGCTTCTCGATGAACAGGGTGTCGCCCTCGCTCACCTTGTACTGCTTGCCGCCGGTCACGATGATTGCCTGCATTACATTTCAACTCCTTCATTTACGGGCTCGCTCTTATAGGAGGGGGATCTTTCCCCGCTTTCATCGCGCCAGACAACACGCGCCCTATTCGATGCGGCTTTAGTATTTTATCAGGGAAACCTGCCGCTGTCAATAGATACAGCGGCGGGTTTTCGTGTTTTTTTCAGTTTATTTTCTGGCATACGGCCCGGCGCTCCAGTTTGGCCAGCCCCTGGACCAGCTGCTGCCCTGTGATCTGATCGGTGATCCACCACCGGTCCAGGAGCTGCATGGTGTCGCTCTGCCCCTGCCGGATACGGCTGCACCCATACCGGGTGGAGAAGGTCATCTTCACGCCAGCCTGCCGGAATTCCTCCACCGCCGTATGGGACCACAGGCCGTAAGGGAAGGCCACTGCGATCAAGGGCACGCCCAGGCCGTCCTTCAATCCCTGTTCAGCCTGCCGCACATCCGCCCGGAGGGCCGTCCGGTAGTCGGCCATACTTTCCTCCCGCTTTTTTATCACTCCGTCCCGGTCCCACTCCGCTCCGGTGCGGTGGTGCATATTATATGTGTGGCTCTGGATGCACAAAACACCTTTGTCCACCCAGGGGCGGACCTGCTCCCAGCTGAAACGGGGCGGGTCCAGCACGGTCTGGGAGCCGGGATAGGTCGTCCGCCCCACAGCGGCCCCGATGGCAAAAACGGTGGCCTTCATTCCGCACTCCTCCAGAATGGGGGCCGCAATTTCCAGATTGGAAACATATCCGTCATCCATGGTGATGAGCACCGGCTTGTCCGGCAGCGGAACACCCTTTTCCACAAAATCCGCGATTTCAAAAGGGTCCACGGCGGTGTAGCCCGCCGCCTTCAGGGCCAGAAGCTGCTCCCGAAAGCGGTCTGCGCTGACTACGGAGTCCGCGCTGCAGGGGCCATATTCCTCAAAGTGATGGTACATGAGTACAGGCAGCGGAGTGCCCTGGCGGCGGTACAGCTCCCATCCGCCCCACAGCAGCAGGGCGAGGGCGGCCAGCACCCCCAGCAGCATCCCTATGGTCCTTCCGGACCAGCGGCTCCACCGATCCCTCATGTTCCATTTCCTTCTTTCGTCTTATTCCTCTGTCGGAGTCTCTACTGTCACCAAATATTTCTCCAACAGGGCCACCGGGTGGTAAGACAGCTTGCTGGTGCGCAGTCCTAGATCTCCGGTGTCATCCTCCCGGTTGAGGAAGGCCACCTCGCCCCCGGCATACTTCTGGGCAAACTGGGCCACCAGCATCTGATAGGCCCCCTGCACCTCCCGGTTGGCCTTCTCAATGTGGACAAACAGGGTATCGCCCACTACCTCTCCCAGGGAGAAGCCTACGATCTTGTCCTCCACCAACAGCATGCCGCCCAACATATCATAGAGGTCCATGTGGTCCAGCACTTCCCGCGTCTTGGAGATATCCTCTTTGAAGGTAAGGGCCTGCTTGCCCCGGGCGGCCACATACTCGTCTAAAAATGTTTGGATTGCGGGGAGATCCTGCTTTTCGATGGCCCGGAAGGTCCAGTTTC
>CAJMQD010000244.1 GCA_905215425.1 uncultured bacterium | reverse complement strand
TAACGCCGCGCTATCTTCCTGCGGAGTGTGAGCAACGTGGAAAACATGGTAAAGCGGGGCGACATTTTTTATGCCGACCTCAGTCCGGTAGTGGGCAGCGAGCAGGGGGGTGTGCGGCCTGTGCTCATCGTGCAGAACGATACGGGCAACCGCCACAGCCCAACTGTGATCGCCGCCGCCATTACCTCGCAGACGGGGAAAGCCCGTCTGCCCACCCATATCTCCTTGGCGCCGGCCAGCTGCGGCCTGCCCAAGGAGTCGATCATCCTGCTGGAACAGATCAGGACCTTGGATAAGCGCCGTCTGCGGGAGCACATGGGGCACCTGGACGAGGGGCAGATGCGGCAGGTAGACACCGCCATTGCGGTGAGCTTCGGCCTGCCCACCCAGGGGATGGTATGAACGGCAGCGGGTCCGGTATTCCGGGCCCTACATAAGAAGGCCAGACCACAGGGAAAAGGAGTATACCAATGAAAAAAAACAAGAAAAAATGGACCGGACTGATGGCGGCTGCCCTGGCGGTGACCTGTGTGGCCGGTGGGACGGTACTGGCGGCCGGAGATAAGAACGACCCGCTGGTAACGCTGAGCTATTTAGAGGAGACGGTGCTGCCTGCGATCCTGAAGCAGGCGGAGAAGACCGCCGACAGCAAAAAGACAGAACTGGCCGGACAGTTTGACCAGAAGCTGGAGGCCTATCAAAAGCAGCTGAACCAGGGGGCGGCCGGAGGAAGCGACACCGCGACCTACTCTGTGGTCACCCTGAGCAAGAACCAGCAGCTGAAGCTGGAGGTAGGGTGCGAGGTCATGCTGCGAGTGGGGACGGCCACAGTGGTATCGAACACGGAGCCGGGGTTGATCGACGTGACCACCGGCGGCACCCTTGGCAACGGCAAGGGGCTGGAGAAGAACCACCTGTATATGGCGACCATTGCCGACCGGGCGGTAAAAGCGGAGGCCGACACAGTGAAGCTGTTGGTCCGGGGCGGCTATACCCTGGGCTGATTTCAATACAAAACGTAATATTAAGAAGAAAAAGCACGGAATGTTTTGGACTTCCGTGCTTTTTTGCGCCTTGAGAGAGAAAATAACCGGGGAGAGCGGCCGGCAGAGATTTATTTCTCGGTCGACAGAGAGCGGCAAGATGCGCCGCCGGAGCACATTATAATGGGAATACAGACCGGCCTGGAGCCGGAACAGTAACCTGCCGGACAGGGAAAAAGGAGCGGGAGCAATGCCAGTGGACTGCACACAAGAGGGACGGGTCCTGCGGGCCAGGGTGATGGGGGAGCTGGACCATCACCGAGCCAAGGAGGTCATGGCAGCCTTGGACCGACAGATCGATCTGGTGCTGCCGGTGCGGCTGACGGTGGATCTGTCTGAACTGACGTTTACGGACAGCTCCGGCATTGCTGTGCTGCTGCGCACCTGGCGGCATGTACAGGAGATCGGCGGACGGATGTTGGTGACCGGCGCGCCCGACCAGGCCCGCCGAGTATTTCAGGCAGCAGGGCTGGACAAGCTGATCCCGTTTGCCTGAGGAGGAGAAGAATATGACGGTACATAACCAAGTGATATTGGAGTTTCCCAGCCGATCCGCCAACGAGGGCTTTGCCCGGACGACAGCGGCCTGCTTTGCCGCCCAGCTGGACCCCACGCTGGAGGAGGTCAACGATATCAAGACCGCCGTGAGCGAGGCGGTGACCAACGCCATCGTCCACGCCTACCCGGACACCATCGGCAAGGTGCGGATGCGCCTGCGCCTGCGGGAGGAAGGAACGCTGGAGATCCTGGTGCGGGATTGGGGAGTGGGCATCCCCGATGTGGAGCAGGCCAGGGCCCCCCTCTATACCACCGGCGGGGCGGAGCGGGCCGGTATGGGCTTTACGATTATGGAGAGCTTCATGGACCGGGTGAAGGTGCGCTCTCAGCCCGGAAAAGGCACCAGCGTAACGCTGACCCGGCGCATCCGCCGCCGGGAAGGGCGGTGAATGGAGCGCCCTCGGCTCCGGAACTGCTGCGGGCGGCCCGGGAAGGGGATAACGGGGCCTGCCAGCAGGTACTGGAGGAGAACCAGGGGCTGATCTGGTCGGTGGTGCGCCGGTACGGCGGCCGGGGCGTGGAGATGGATGACCTGTATCAACTGGGCTGCCTGGGCTTTGTAAAGGCGGTGCAGGGGTTTGATCCTGGGTTCGGAACCCAGTTTTCCACCTATGCCGTACCTAAAATTGCCGGGGAGATCCGCCGCTTCTTGCGGGATGACGGACCGGTAAAGGTGAGCCGGGGGATGAAGGAGCGGGCCGGACTGATTCGGGCCGCACAGGTCCGGCTGGAGGAGCGCCTGGGCCGGGAGCCGACGCTGTCCCAGTTGGCGGAGGAGACTGGGCTGGAGCCCGAGGAGGTAGCTGCCGCCCAGCTGTCGGCAGAGCCGGTCCTGTCTCTTCAGGGTGAAACGGGAGAGAGCGGACTGATTCTGGAGGGACTGCTGGGAGACGATGGACTGGAAGAGAAAACGGTGGAACGCCTGGCCCTGGAGCGCGCGCTGGAACTGCTGCCCCAGCGGGAG
>CAJMQD010000243.1 GCA_905215425.1 uncultured bacterium | reverse complement strand
GACATCGGTCACTGCCTCGGAATGACAGGTTTCTCTTAACTGAATGACATTGGTCAGGGTTCCCTTTCCTTGAAATCAACAACATTTTAACGCAGTTAAAATGTTTGCAGCTTGTCAAAAAAGTGGTAAAACCACTTTTTTGACAAGCTGACGGGCCGCCCAACCGGGCGGCCCGTTGTCATTTAAAAAGGCTCAGCGCTCTGTCAGCAGCTTTTCCAGCCGCTGCTTGTACAGGGCCTCATCCACCTGAGCGATCACAGTGCAGTTTGGCTCCGTCTTGCCGTAATAGCCCTGTTCAAAGCCCGGACCCATGCCGGCCAGCATCCGCCCGTCATAGAAGATCACCTGCCCATAGGTAGCCGGGTCCTCCACGCACACATGGGAGACACAGGGCACCGCCCGCTTGACCACATCAGGCCAGAGCATGGGGCTGAGGGACACCGCATCCGGCAGGTCGATCCGCCGCTGGCCGCCGATGGCCAGACAGAACTGGGCCAGCTTTTCATTGATCTTCACGGAATACTCCGCCGCCCGCGTCCCCGCAGCCATCAGCCGCGCCGTATCCTCATCGAACCAGGCTGCCGCCGCGTTGCACAGGTCATAGCCGCCCACATAGACATGGACGCCGAAGTCCATCATGACCTTATAGGCCTCTGCATCTGCATAGACGTTGAACTCCGATACCGGCGTGGTGTTCCCCGGCCCAAAGCCGCAGGTCCCCATGGTCCAGATACATTTCAGCTTTTTCATGGTCTCCGGCGCCTTCATCATGGCCAGCGCTACGTTGGTCGCCGGGCCGATCACCGCCAGCTCCACTTCCCCGGGATTTTCCTCTACCAAGCGGATGATGGCATCTGCCCCATGGATCCCCTCCACCGCCTTCAGGGTGGGGTGGATCGCTCCGCAGTCGCTCATACCGTCATCTCCGTGAACATTGCGGGCGTGAATGGGCGGACGCATCAAAGGCCGGTCGGCCCCCCGGTATACCGGCGGCGGCTCGGGCAGTCCTGCCACCTCTACGCTCATCAGACAGTTCAGCGTGGCCTGCTCCATCGGCACATTGCCGCTGACCGTTGTCAGCGCCAGCACCTGATCGCCCAGCTCCCGCAGGCACATGATGATTGCTACCGCGTCGTCAGAACCGGTGTCCGTGTCGATAATGATTTTCCGCATGGATATCCCTCCATTTCTCTGTTTGTCTCCATCCTACCACAGCCCCACGGGGAATACAACCGAAACCATCCCCCAGTTTTTCTCCCTGCGGCCCGCCGTCTCAGTTTTCTCTCTCACAAAAGCCGCCCCGGCGGAATCCCGCCGGGGCGCTGCGATGCTTCCTATTCTTCTCCAAAGCAGAACCGGGCAATGGCCTGGGCCACGCCGTCGTGGTCACAGTCCGCCGTCACCGCGTCCGCCGCCGCCATGGCCTCCGGACAGGCGTTGCCCATGGCCACGTCTACGCCCGCCATGCGCAGCATGGTCAGGTCGTTCATCCCGTCGCCTACGGCCATTACCTGTTCCATAGACAGGCCCAGATAGTCGGTCAGCTGCTTCAGCGCCTCCCCCTTGTTTGCCCGAAGAATGTTCAATTCCACATTGGTCGGCACCGAAGTGGTAACGGCGATATCTGGCCACCGCCGGGGCAGCTCCTTCAGCAGGTTCAGGCGCAGCTCGGCATCCTTGGTAAAAAACTGCACTTTCTGCGCGTCGCCGCCCAGCTTCCGCAGGAATGCCTTCAGGTCATCCACCGGCGTTCTCAGGTCGTGGAGCACCTGAAGGCAGTACCAGTCGTCCGTATAATCTGCCGCGTGTTCCCACAGCCGCCGCTCCATCCAGCCCTTTCCCTGAACAAAGCAGTCGTAAGCCACGGGGTATTCGTCCAGCGTCTCCATCAGCTCAAGGGTCCGTTCCAGGGGAATCTCCGCGGCCGCAATGGTCCTGTCCCCCTGGATATCGTATACCTGCGCGCCGTTGACCGCAATCGCATACCGCAGGAAGGGCAGCCGGCGCACAAATTCCGGGATTCCTCCGTAAAACCGCCCCGTGGTGGGAACGATCATCACTCCCGCCCGGGCCGCCCGCTCCAGGGCAGCCGCGTTGGCCGGCGACAGCAGCTTCATCGAATTCAGAAGGGTGCCGTCCAGATCCAAGGCGATCAGCCGGATGTCTGTCCGGTTCGTTTCCCTTTTCTCAGTTTTCTGCTGCTCCATCGTTCCGCTTCCTTTCCTGTCTGCTCTGTCCGGTTTCTGTGCGGCAGAAACGCCCCCCGGTCTGCACCGGAGAGCGTCTCCCCTTTCAGCGGCCGTCATCCCTCTGGCCGATGTTTATTCCTGGTCCTCCATCCGGTCCAGGAACTGATAAATGGTCTCCTTGGCCTGCTCCAGGTGGGTCTTGTCATACTGGACCGCCCCTTCACAGTCGCCGTTCAGGATGCAGGACACAATATGCTGGTGCTCTGCCAGGGATTTTTGAAAGCGGTCCTTGCTCTTCAGGGAATATACCCGGAACCGCTGGACCATCCAATAGGCCCGCTTATACATATCCTGAATCAGCCGAGTGCCGCACTGCGCCA
>CAJMQD010000242.1 GCA_905215425.1 uncultured bacterium | reverse complement strand
ACTAAGGAGCAATGAAAATGAGTCTGAGTATCTTAGAGCTTATTTCTAAACTGACTGCGGTCCATGGCCCCTCCGGAGACGAGGGGGCGGTCCGGGAAGTGATTGCCGAATTGGCCAAGCCCTTTGCAGACGAGATCACTTCCGACGTGATGGGGAATCTTGTTGTACACAAAAAGGGAAGCGGTCCTAAAATTATGTTTGCCGCCCATATGGACTCCATCGGCTTGATCGTCACCCACATTGACAAAGAAGGTTTTCTCCGGGTCGGCAAGTTGGGGGACGTTTCCCTCAAGGAGGCATTAGGTACCCCTGTCCGTTTTAAAAACGGCGTGTGCGGTGTACTGGCAGCGGAGGAAAAGGCGGAGAGCAAGCCGAAGCTGGAGGAGTGCTACGTTGATATCGGTGCTAAGGACGAGGCGCAGGCGCGCTCTATGGTCCAAGTTGGAGACACCGCCGTCTATCATACCACAATGACGGAG
Source organism: uncultured bacterium (assembly GCA_905215425.1). Classification (GTDB taxonomy): domain Bacteria; phylum Bacillota; class Clostridia; order Oscillospirales; family Oscillospiraceae; genus Lawsonibacter. Next base: position 2,101 of record CAJMQD010000242.1, on the reverse strand, counting down.
CTGAACGGCCGCGTGATGTCACCCTATCTGGATGACCGCTCAGCCTGCGCCATCCTTCTGAAGACTTTGGAGCAGGCCGGAGACTGTGAAAACGATCTCTATTTCGTGTTCACGGTCCAGGAGGAAGTAGGCACTCGGGGCGCAAAAACGGCGGCTTGGTCCGTAGAACCGGACTATGCCATTGTCGTGGATGTGACGGACGTGGATGACACCCCCGGTGCTGCCCGGTATGGAACATGTAAACTGGGCTGCGGCGCCGGCATCAAGGTGATGGACCATTCCGTGATCTGCCACCCTGAAGTGGTGGACGCACTGGAGCGGTGTGCCCGGGACAAGGGGATCACTGTTCAGCGGGATATTCTCCGAGCCGGCGGTACCGACGCCGGCCCCATCCATGTTAGCCGGACCGGTGTACGCACCGGCGGCATCTCTATCCCGTGCCGATATGTCCATACCCCTGCCGAAATCGCGGATTTGAACGACTGCGCAGCCTGCGTAGAGCTGGCGGTCGCCTTTGCCCGCAGCCAGATGACTGCAATTTGAGAAAAATACAATAAAACAGACAGGAAGAAAGCAATATGCCTTTACAGATTTCAAACCATATCAAACAGTTGGGGCTTCAGGCACGGCAGGAACTGAGCGAACAATTTGCCCGCATTGATACCATTGCCGAGGAAAACAGTCAGCGGGTGTTGGAAGCATTTCAGGACCACCGGGTGGCCGAGGCCTATTTTTCGGGGACCACAGGCTACGGCTATGATGACCAGGGCCGGGATAAATTAGACGAGATTTACGCCCAGATTTTTGGTACAGAGGCCGCACTGGTGCGTATCCAGTTTGTCAACGGCACTCACGCCATCACCTGTGCTCTGTTTGGAGCGCTGAAGGCGGGGGATGTGCTGTTGTCCGCAGTGGGCGCTCCCTATGACACCATGCTGGGTGCCATCGGCGTGGTGGACAAGGGTCACGGCTCCTTGAAGGACTACGGCGTCGAGTACCGTCAAGTGGATCTGGTTGACAACGAACCCGACCTGGAGGGCATGGCCAAAGCCGCCGCTGACCCCAAGGTGAAGGTAGTGCTGATCCAGCGCTCCAAGGGCTATTCCACCCGGGCATCCCTGTCTGTGGCAGAGATCGGAGAGATGATCCGGGTCATCAAAGCCGCCAACCCGAATGTGTCTGTGATTGTAGATAACTGCTACGGCGAGTTTGTAGAGACCATCGAGCCCACCCACGTGGGGGCTGACCTGGCGGTAGGCTCTCTCATCAAGAATCCCGGCGGTGGTTTGGCACCCACCGGCGGCTATCTGGCCGGTCGGCGCGACCTGGTAGAGGGCGCGGCTATGCGCCTGACTGTGCCCGGCATCGGCGGCGAGTGCGGCTGTACTCTGGGGCAGAACCGACTGCTGTATCAGGGCCTGTTTCTGGCCCCCCATACGGTGGCTCAGGCGGTGAAGACCGCTGTGTTTGCAGCTCGGGTCATGGAGCTGATGGGATATGAAGCTGAGCCCAAGTCTACAGATATCCGCCATGATATCATCCAAATGATCCATATGCGCCAGCCGGAGGCACTGAAGAAGTTCTGCAAGGGAATCCAGATGGGCGCTCCCGTGGACTCCTATGTAACGCCGGAGCCGTGGGATATGCCTGGCTATGACAGCCAGGTGATCATGGCCGCCGGCGCCTTTGTGCAGGGGGCTTCCATCGAACTGTCCGCCGATGCCCCCATGCGCCCGCCTTATACGGTGTATCTTCAGGGCGGCCTGACCTTTGAGTCAGGCAAGCTGGGCATCCTGCTGGCGGCCCAGCAGCTGCTGGAGGAATAAGCCGAGCTCTGGCCGGAATACTCTGCCTTAGGGGGTGAGAGTATGGGGCGGCGATGGAAGGCTGTCGGACATGAACTGGGGCTTCTGTCCCGACACCGTCGGGACGGGCGGCACAATTATGGGGTTCTGACGCTTATACTGGCAGTGAGCTTCACCTGGGGCGGGATTCATACCATCCAGAGCCGTCTGCGGCCCGTGGTTGAGGCTGCCGCTCAGATGCAGATCCACGATATGGTCACCGAGACTGTCCAGCAGACGGTGCTTCGTCTGCTGGA